>NZ_PXWD01001919.1:0-230 GCF_003011945.1 Halomonas sp. ND22Bw
AGGCGTTCGGCCAGTGATCGGGGATCGCGGAGGGCAGCGTGTGCCCGAGGCCGCCGAGCGTGGTCATGATGCCGCAGACGAGCCCACGCATCCACGGCGTGCCCCGGCCCGTGATCGCCCCGTCGTCGGACAGGGCCTCGGTGAAGCCCATGCTGATGCCCGCGCCGATGGACGCCGCCAGGCCGACCAGGAAGGTCGCGCTGTTGCTGTGGGTGGCGAAGGCGGCGGCG
>NZ_PXWD01001920.1:0-230 GCF_003011945.1 Halomonas sp. ND22Bw
AACAGCGGCTTGCAGGTGCCAAGGCTCTCGAAGTCGGCGAGCGCATCGGTGGCATTGCACTGGCGATCGAGATCGAGGAACAGCACGCGATGGCCGGCATCGGCAAGATGCCATGCCACATGGCAGGCGATCATCGTCTTGCCGGCGCCGCCCTTCTCGACATTGATGGCGATAGTCTTCACGCCTTACCAGCCTCGATCCGAATTGTTGTTCCAGTGGTCGTAGCCGCG
>NZ_PXWD01001921.1:0-230 GCF_003011945.1 Halomonas sp. ND22Bw
GATTTTCAGCCGGAGTCCTCCATGTCCACACGATCCGACGCCGCGCCGATGCGCGGCGCGTCGCTGCTGTTGCTGGCGGCCATCGTCGCTCTGGCGCTGAACCTGCGTCCGGCGATGGCGGCGGTCGGACCTTTGCTGGACCTGATCGAGGGCGCCACGGGCATGGGCTCGACCGCCGCCAGCCTGCTGACCACCATGCCGGTTCTGATGATCGGCCTGGGCGCCCTGTC
>NZ_PXWD01001922.1:0-230 GCF_003011945.1 Halomonas sp. ND22Bw
GCGCCGTCAGCAGATTGGCGAAGGCGACGATCCGTCCGCCCTCCCTCACGACCGCAAGCGGCGTCAGGTCCAGATAGTCGACATCGAACCGCCCCAGGGAAAAGGCCTTCTCCGCCCCCTCATGCATCTCCAGCCAGGCGTCGGACACCGCCTTCAGCTCGTCCGCGATGGGACGCGCCGATCCCGGCGGCAGGATTTCGAAGGTCGCGCCCTCGCGTTCCGCCCGGTTT
>NZ_PXWD01001923.1:0-230 GCF_003011945.1 Halomonas sp. ND22Bw
GAACCGCTCCACGAACCGGTCGATGATCCGCCGCCGAAGCTGGCAAAACGATACGTCGCAAGAACGGCCTTGTGATCGGTCGGCCACGGCGTCGGTGAAGCGATGAAGTTGTCCTGGGAGTTCTCCTCCACTCTTTTGTTGTGCACGATCGTCTTTCGCGGGCCGATGATCCCGACGGATCCCAGCTTCAGGTCGGAAGCGCGGTCGGCGAAGATGTAGTCGATCCGATC
>NZ_PXWD01001924.1:0-230 GCF_003011945.1 Halomonas sp. ND22Bw
GACCTGCTGTTCCACATTCGCGCCGCACGGCAGGACCTGTGCTTCGAGATGGCCGCGCAGATCGTGAAGCGCCTCGCCGGCGTCGCCTCGGTCACGGACGAGGTGCATGGCTTCCGCTACTTCGATGATCGCGACTTACTGGGCTTCGTCGATGGGACGGAAAACCCCGTCGAGCAGGGGGCGAGAGCTGCCACGGTGATCGGGGCGGCGGACGATCCGGTCTTCGCTGG
>NZ_PXWD01001925.1:0-230 GCF_003011945.1 Halomonas sp. ND22Bw
GTGCGGTCGGTGCGGCCACGGGCGGCCTGGATCAGCCAGCGGATCGCGAGAGCCTGGCGGCGCTCAGTGCGCACCTCGACCGGAACCTGGTAGGTCGCGCCACCGACGCGGCGGGAGCGGACTTCGATCGCCGGGGCGACGTTGTCGAGGGCGGCGCGGAACACCTCAATGGGGTTCGCGCGGGCGCGGTTCTCGACGATGTCGAAGGCGCCGTACACGATGCGCTCGGC
>NZ_PXWD01001926.1:0-230 GCF_003011945.1 Halomonas sp. ND22Bw
GTCGACAGCATCGAGAATACGGTCTCGCCGATCGGGTCCTTCGGGTCGTGCACGACACCGTCGAACATCAACAACACGTCACGCCGTGACAGGTCAGAAGTGATATCTGAAAGGTCCGGCACCGACCGAGCCAGCCGGTCGAGCGAGGTGACGACCAAAGTGTCTCGCGCAGATACCGCGGCGAGTGCTGCCGCGAGTGCCGGCCGCGGCCGATCGATACCGCTCAGTCC
>NZ_PXWD01001927.1:0-230 GCF_003011945.1 Halomonas sp. ND22Bw
ATCCAGATCGTGGTGCCTTTCGCGGCGGGCTCGCCCCCCGACCAGCTGGCCCGCGTGTTGGCCGACAGCTTCGGCCCGTCGCTCGGCACCTCGGTGGTGGTTCAGAACATGGCGGGCGCGGCCGGCAACATCGGCGTGGCCCATGTGGCCAAGTCAGCCGCCGACGGCTACACGCTGGTGTTGGCCGGCGATGCGGCGATCGTGGTCAACCCGGCCATCTACGACCGGCT
>NZ_PXWD01001928.1:0-230 GCF_003011945.1 Halomonas sp. ND22Bw
CAGCCTTGTCACGGGATCGAACCTTCTCGGACGGCCGCGTCCGCAATGCCTATCGCGCCGGGTCCGTCGGCCAAGGGCTACTTCCCCTGCCGGGCTGGTGGGACGCCCAGCAGGCGCTCTGGGCCGAAGACGCCTACCAGGATGGCACCGCGACGGGGAACGTCGCCTGGGCGGCGCTGACCCTCCTCACCCTCGACGCCGTGGCGCCTTCGGGCGGCTACCGCCCCGGC
>NZ_PXWD01000197.1:0-431 GCF_003011945.1 Halomonas sp. ND22Bw
TGATCTCGTAGTGGACGGTTTCGGCGATATTGGTCGCGTGGTCCCCGATCCGCTCCAGGTTCTTGGCCATGAACAGCAGATGGGTGCAGGCGCCGATCGTGCGCGGGTCGCCCATCATGTAGGTCAGCAATTCGCGGAACAGGGCGTTGTAATGCTCGTCCACCTCGTCGTCGGTCTGCCAGACAGCGACGGCGCGATCCAACTCGGACGCGGTGTAGGCGTCCAGCACGTCGCGCAGGCGGGTCGAGACCAGCCGGCCCATCCGCTCGATGGAGCGGGTCAGGGGCTGCATCGGCTCGCCCTCGGCCAAGATCAGCGCACGTTTGGCGATGTTCTTGGCCAGGTCGCCGGTGCGCTCCAGATCGGTGGCGATCTTCATGGCGCCCAGGGTGCGGCGAAGGTCGCCGTCGGTGTAGACCCCGGCCAGCCTG
>NZ_PXWD01001929.1:0-230 GCF_003011945.1 Halomonas sp. ND22Bw
TGAAGGCGATCAGATCGGGATGCAGTCGTTGAGAATCTGCTCCGTCGTGCAGGGGGGCTTTGCGTGCTCCTCGACAGCGTCATACGCAGCGATCGCAGCAATCTCGAAGGTGGCATGCCAGCCGGGGACGGACAGCCAAGTTCCCTGCTCGTCGAGCTTCACAGATGCCGCGTAGCCGCCCAGGCGGCCCGGCTTCACGCAGTAGATGCGGCCGGACTTCTTCAGATGCC
>NZ_PXWD01001930.1:0-230 GCF_003011945.1 Halomonas sp. ND22Bw
ATTCCTCGTCGATCTTGTGGCCGGGCGGGTAGAAGCTCAGGGCCTGGTAGGCGGCGCTGGGATTCGGGCGATAAGCCGCCATGGTGTCGGCCAGGACCAGGCGATGCTTGCCTTGCGAATGCGCGAAGAAGAAGCTGATGCCCCACTCCTCGCACAACCGGCTGATGAACTGGTAGTCGGTTTCGAGCCACTGGGTTCGGTAGTCTCTTTTGGGGTAGCTCTCGGCCAGG
>NZ_PXWD01001931.1:0-230 GCF_003011945.1 Halomonas sp. ND22Bw
GCCTGACCGACGTGCCGGTGATCGAGGACTGGCGGCTGAACGAGCGGCACTATGGCGGTCTGACGGGTCTGAACAAGGCCGAGACGGCCCAGAAGCACGGCGAAGACCAGGTCAAGGTCTGGCGCCGCAGCTATGACGTGCCGCCGCCCCCGCTTGCCCCCGGCGGCGAGTTCGATTTCGAGGCGGACCCCCGCTACGCCGGAAAGGCCATTCCCGACACCGAAAGCCTG
>NZ_PXWD01001932.1:0-230 GCF_003011945.1 Halomonas sp. ND22Bw
GGAAGAAAATTTCAATATTACTTATTTATAGACTTACTAGTAATATATATTACCTAAGTAAATTTAAAGAGAGTTATATAAATAATAAACTTAAAGAGAGTTATATAGGTAAACTTAAAGAGAATTATATAGATAGTAAACTTAAAAAGAGTTATATAGGCGAATTTAAAGAGAGTTATATAAATAGTAAACTTAAAGAAAATTATATAAGTAAACTTAAAAAGAGTTAT
>NZ_PXWD01001933.1:0-230 GCF_003011945.1 Halomonas sp. ND22Bw
GAATCTGCCGCAGGGGCGCAGCTTCCAGTTGCTGCGGTTGCGCATCGACCCCCGGCTCGGCCGGATTCCCGAGATCAGCGGCAACCGGTTGATGGTGTCGGTCCGGATGATGCGGCACGAAGCGGACGACCGCCTGCACGCGAGCCTCGAGGACACCCCTTTCGAATTGACTCTGTGCGCCTGACGCGCACATGAATGAACCGGCGTCGCGGCCCGTGGGCACGGCGCGC
>NZ_PXWD01001934.1:0-230 GCF_003011945.1 Halomonas sp. ND22Bw
CGCATCTCCTACGGCGCGCGGGCCATCACCGAGGGCGGTCTGCAGTCGATCCCGAAACTGTCCTTCCCCGGCGGCGCCCTGATCGGCTGCTCGGCCGGTTTCGTGAACGTGCCCCGCATCAAGGGCAGCCACAACGCCATGAAGACCGGCATGCTGGCCGCCGACGCCGCCTATGAGGCGGTTCAGGCGGGGCGTTCGGGCGACGAAATGGTCGAATACCAGACCGCCTT
>NZ_PXWD01001935.1:0-230 GCF_003011945.1 Halomonas sp. ND22Bw
GCTTTCGCACTGGGCGACCAGCCGCATGTCGTCCAGCCGATTGAGATACACGACTTTGAGGCGCATGACAATCGGGTCATCCTCGCCGATCAGTACGCGCATCATGTTTCTCCTCGTCGCCCTCGGGCAGGGTACTCAACCGTCATCGACGGTATCCGGCGCGCGGGGCAGCTCCACCTCGAACACGGTGCCCCAGCCCGCCTCGCTGTAGACCGCCACGCCGCCGCCGC
>NZ_PXWD01001936.1:0-230 GCF_003011945.1 Halomonas sp. ND22Bw
TCCTCGCCGCGGTCGGTGAAGCGAGTGACGGTCCGCCCGCCGAGCAGGGAATCCAGGGAGCGGCCAATAACGCTGACCCAGACGCCGAGGACGGCCGCGCGATTGTAATCGATGTTCACGCTGAGCTGAGCCTGGTTCTCCTCGTAGTCGCTATCCAGGTTCAGAACCCCCGGGTTGTCCTGGCGGATGTGATCCATCAGGTCGTCGAGCCAGGTCACCAGCTGCTCGTA
>NZ_PXWD01001937.1:0-230 GCF_003011945.1 Halomonas sp. ND22Bw
CACAATTCGCGACTCGTGGTATCACGATCCGTGATGTCCAGGGGCGAAGAGGTAGAGGACGGATTCGATCGGATCATTTTCTTGACCGATCCCACTCAGACCAGGCTCGAACGCCTCACACAACGAGACCTGCAGCGATACGGCTCGGTCGATCCGGGGTTTCTCGAATGGGCAGCCCAATACGACGATGGCGTCAGGACAGGACGGACTCTGGGAAGGCATGAAAAATG
>NZ_PXWD01001938.1:0-230 GCF_003011945.1 Halomonas sp. ND22Bw
GAACTCGAAATAGGTCAGCGGAATCTCGGCGCGCGCGGCCTCGACGGCCTCGAAATGCGGCACCAGCAGCGCGCCGTCGATGGCCTCGCCCTTCAGGCGCAGGCGCTCCTCGAAATGCACGAGATGCGGCGAGATGAAGACGGCCGTGCGGTAGCCGGCATGCCCGAGGATCGACTCCAGCATCGCGCAGGTCGAGCCCTTGCCGTTGGTGCCGGCGACCGTGATCACCG
>NZ_PXWD01000198.1:0-431 GCF_003011945.1 Halomonas sp. ND22Bw
CTGTCCAAGCGTCTGGGATCGCTGTCGATCAGCGACATGCGCGACCAGGGCTATGAGCCCATCGCCATCACGAGCCACCTGGGTCGGATCGGCACGTCCGATCCGCTGGAGGTCGGCGCTTCAATCCAAGCGCTGGGCGCCGGTTTCGCCTTCTCCAAGATGGGCCGTTCGCCGGCGCGCTACGACACGGCGGATCTGGACCGGCTGAACGCCCAGGCGCTGCACGTCATGGATTACGACACGGCCAAGCCTCGGCTTCAGGCGCTGGGCGTGGACCTTGGCGAGACCTTCTGGTCCGTGGTGCGCGGCAATCTGAACAAGTTCGGCGATGTCGTTGAAATGGCGAGAATCGTTCAGGGACCGATCCAGCCGGTCATCGAGGATGCTGGCTTCATCGGCAGGGCCGCTGGTCTGCTGCCGGACGTCATCGA
>NZ_PXWD01001939.1:0-230 GCF_003011945.1 Halomonas sp. ND22Bw
CACGACCATGGCCACCAGCAGGATGGTGCGCATGATGTCCACGTTGTAGCTGCGGCGCAGCTCGGGCGTGGTGAGGTACTGAGGAAAGTGGAATGCCAGCACCCCGAGGAAGCACAGGATGCCCAGGCTCAGAGCGATGGTGCCCGTGACCCGCCCTTTGCCGCGCTGCAGCTCGCCATGGCTCGCAGTGAACTCGTTGAGTTTGTCCATTTCAAGCATGCCGGCCCCTC
>NZ_PXWD01001940.1:0-230 GCF_003011945.1 Halomonas sp. ND22Bw
CCTCCCAGAGCGCCAAGGCCTGGGCGTAGGGTTTGTCCGCCTGTTCGGCCAGCCAGTCGGGATCATTCCTCAGGTCGCCGGCCCGGTCGAGCGGATTGCCGGCGAAGATGTTCTGATGGGCCATGCGTCCTTGTAGCTCTTGATTCCGACCGTCGCACCCGTCATATCCCCTTTCGGAGATCGCGGGCGAAGGCTTCGCCAATCTGGTCAGGGCCGGAAGGCAGCAGCCA
>NZ_PXWD01001941.1:0-230 GCF_003011945.1 Halomonas sp. ND22Bw
GTTGGACCTCCTCTTTATTTTGCATCTTTTGATTTAGCTTTTTCGATACCTCATTCACTTCTAGGGCACGCCATTGCATCTAATGAATAATGAATTTGCTGTCTTGTATCTGGGCCGAGACCGGGATTCACCACAACCCTTTGTTCTATTCTTGAAGTCAATCCATAGTCATGAGTTCAGATTAAAGAAAGCAAGCCATACATACATCAGTCGGCTGAGAAGCAAACACT
>NZ_PXWD01001942.1:0-230 GCF_003011945.1 Halomonas sp. ND22Bw
TGGCGGAAGCGCCGCTTCGAATGGAGCGGCCCTACCCGCCGGAGATGGCCTTATCGCAGCAGATTCCGTTCGGATGGGCCGAAGTGAGATGCGTCTTCAAAATGGCGCGAACGCTGGAAAATTGCCAGGTCGTTTCGGAGTCTCATCCGGTTGGTTTTGGCGGTGCCACATTGAGAGCGTTGAGAACGGCTGATGTTGCCTTCGTTGAGGGGGAAGATTCTCCTCGCGCT
>NZ_PXWD01001943.1:0-229 GCF_003011945.1 Halomonas sp. ND22Bw
GCTGGGCGCTGCGCGTGGCCGACGGCGCCATCCGCGAGCCGCCGCTGCCCTGGGTCGCCTGGGGCATGCTGATGACGGCCTGCTATTCCGGCTGGGCCGGTTCCTGCCTCATGTTCTGCCAGCATCTCGCCGGCTGGCAAGACCGGCCGGGCATGCAGTGGCTGCGGCGGGCGGCGGCCGTGATCTTCACCGTGCCGGTGCTTGCTTGCTACGTCGCCCTGACGCGGTT
>NZ_PXWD01001944.1:0-229 GCF_003011945.1 Halomonas sp. ND22Bw
CCGTCACCACCGGCACGCCCATCTCGATCCTGATCGAAAACGAGGACCAGCGGTCCAAGGACTATGGCGAGATCGCCCGCGCCTATCGGCCGGGCCACGCCGACTACGCCTACCAGACCAAATACGGCGTGCGCGACCACAGGGGCGGCGGACGCTCTTCGGCGCGCGAGACCGCCAGCCGGGTGGCGGCCGGCGCCGTGGCGCGCAAGGTGCTGGGCGAAGGCGTGAA
>NZ_PXWD01001945.1:0-229 GCF_003011945.1 Halomonas sp. ND22Bw
GGCCGAGCAGGACGCGCGCCTTCGCACCGCCCGTTCCCAGATGGCGGCCGGGTCGAACGGCGACGACGTGGCCGAGGCCCTGACCTCGCCCGTGGTGCAGAACCTGCGCGGCCAACGCGCCGTCATCAGCACCCGCGTCGCCGACCTGTCGGTCCGCTATGGCCCGCTGCATCCCGACATGGTCCGCGCCCGCAGCGAACTGGCCGACATCGACGCCCAAATCCAGGCC
>NZ_PXWD01001946.1:0-229 GCF_003011945.1 Halomonas sp. ND22Bw
GCGACTGTGACGCGGGAGGCCTCGAACCACTGTCCGTCGCCGAGTTCGTGGGTCCAGATCCGCCACCATGACCCTTCGCCGCCGATCAACCGGACAAAGATCGTCATCACGGCGAAAACCAAGCCAGCGGTCAGCCCGATCCCGAGACTTGTGAAAACGATCAGGCGGCGCCCGTCCTTCTTGTCCAGCCAGCGCACCCTGGGCGCCGCCGGAATTGTTTCGTCTGAGC
>NZ_PXWD01001947.1:0-229 GCF_003011945.1 Halomonas sp. ND22Bw
CGCTTGCTGCGCGAAGCCCCGCAGGCCATCGGCCTCGCGGCGCCCGGCATGCCGGTCGGTTCGCCCGGCATGGATGGTCCGGCCTATGGTGGACGCAAGGACGCCTACGACGTGCTGCTGGTTGGGAAAAACGGTAGCAGCACGGTCTATCAGTCGCATCGCTGACCATCCATCAACCCTTCTCCGTGGAGATATGCCATGCAGCATCAGCACACACAGACCCCCAGCG
>NZ_PXWD01001948.1:0-229 GCF_003011945.1 Halomonas sp. ND22Bw
ATAGACGCGCCCGATGCCGTGGCAGGTCGGGCAGGCCCCCGCGACCGTGTTGGGGGAGAAATCCTCCGCATAGAGCATGGGCTGATTGCGCGGATATTCGCCGACGCGCGAATAGAGCATCCGCACCAGGCTGGAGAGCGTCGTCACGCTGCCAACGGAGGATCGCGCGTTGGCCGAGCCGCGCTGCTGCTGCAACGCGACCGCGGGCGGCAATCCATCGATCGCGTCG
>NZ_PXWD01000199.1:0-430 GCF_003011945.1 Halomonas sp. ND22Bw
GTGCGCCGCACCCAGACTGAGATGGAGATCGCCCGTGGCGGGACTGAGGGACAAGCGCGGCTTCATCGATAAGGACCGGCTGGACCTGTCCGAACGTCAGGCCGTCGAATACTGGATGAAACGCTGGGGCGTGACGCGCGATCAGATCACCGCTGCCCACCGCAAGGTCGGCCGCATGACCAAGGACATCGCCGCCGAACTGGGCAAGAAGCGCTGATCGACGCCGCCGATCAGTCGAACCGTCGATCGGGACCAGCCCGCTTCTCTCCGCTGGACCGCGCGCAAAAACCATGAATACTTGACTTTGGCGCAGGGGCTTCTATATGCCGCCCAGCCTCGGGACAGGTCTGCGATACGCGCCGCCCGCTCGCCCAAAGAGGGGCGGTTCCGTCGCTGCTATGCACGCAGACGCTTTTCTTCCCTAGGATTC
>NZ_PXWD01001949.1:0-229 GCF_003011945.1 Halomonas sp. ND22Bw
CGCCCTCGCCGAAGATCGCCCGGAAATGGTTCGGCAGGCGGAAGGCCACCACGAAGGCGTCGGCCACCGGCCCGGCGCCCAGGATCGCGGCCATCGCCACGTCGCGGGCAAAGCCGGTGACGCGGGAGACCAGCGTCCAGCCGCCGACGGAGAGGATGCTGCGAATCATGGGGCTCGCTCGAGGGACGTCGCGATCCCTCCCCCCTCGGCGGGGAAGGGTGCCTGCGGG
>NZ_PXWD01001950.1:0-229 GCF_003011945.1 Halomonas sp. ND22Bw
AATTTGGTGAATGTTGTATTTTACCATGTGACATCAAGAATTTTACTAGGTGACGTAAAGTCGTTGATTTGACGTAACGTTTTTGGTGTGTATATGGATGCCCCCTTTTCAGTAGGAGGCCACATGGAAACGCCACGTATTCTTCGCCGCCCCGAGGTGGAACGTCTGACTGGGCTCAGCCGGTCTAGCATTTACGACGCCATGAGGAGGGGGGAATTTCCCCGTCAGC
>NZ_PXWD01001951.1:0-229 GCF_003011945.1 Halomonas sp. ND22Bw
TAGTACTAAAATAACAATTATTCCGATTGCTAATTTAAAAAGAAACAATTCAATTAAAAAAAAAATTACATGAAGTCCCAAGGCATGTGCCTTTGGGCCTAGGAACATCTCATTGAATTTGTCATGCCTGGGGATCCAAAAACACTAGGTCTTGTGCTAAGGGCCTAGGTGCGTTTTAATAACATTGGCTATATGAGAAAGGAAAAATATAAAATGGGTCACAGTTATG
>NZ_PXWD01001952.1:0-229 GCF_003011945.1 Halomonas sp. ND22Bw
ATCGAGCCCCAGCCAGTGGGAGGTGGCATGCGGGTAGAAACGCCGGCAGGCGTTGGCCGCCAGGCAATCCTCCAGCGCACCCGAGAGCAGGCCAAGCTCGAGCAGGCCGGCGGTGAGGTCACGGACCACGCCGCGATGGATGGCGGCCAGGGTGGTTCCCGGGCGCACCGCCGCGATGGCGCGCTGCTGGGCGCCGAGCACGACCTCGTAGAGGGCCCGCTGCGCCTCG
>NZ_PXWD01001953.1:0-229 GCF_003011945.1 Halomonas sp. ND22Bw
TCGCGCCTGACGATCCGGCGCCCGTCGTCGGCGGTCTCGATGCGGATGGGCAGAAGCGCGGTCAGGCGCTGCTCCAGCGGTTCCGCCCCCTCCAGCGGCAGGACCACAGTGACGCGCGTCCGGCCCAGGGCGGGGTCGGCCAGGATCAGCGGATGATCGCCATAACGGGCGGCCGACGCGATCACCTGCGAGAGCGGGGCGTCCTGGAACACCAGCCGCCGCTGGCGCC
>NZ_PXWD01001954.1:0-229 GCF_003011945.1 Halomonas sp. ND22Bw
ATACGACAATGACGCGGGCGGATCGTGTGTCTGGGTTCAGGATAGGACTGACAAAAATCACCCTTCCATCGGCATGATGGACGTCGCCCTGCTGAGCCGGAGCGACCGCAACAGGTGCGCCCTCTCGCACTTTGGCGAGCTCTGTGGTGGGGACCGAAAGTTCGATCCAGACAGTGGACAGGTTGGCAACGGTATAAAGGTCCGCCGGATCACCCTCACCGCCGACGGT
>NZ_PXWD01001955.1:0-229 GCF_003011945.1 Halomonas sp. ND22Bw
GACCTGTCATGTCGTGGTCGATCCGGCGGACTTCGCGCGGCTGCCCCCCGCCAGCGAGGAAGAGGAGGACATGCTAGACCTCGTTCCCGGCGCGCGACGCACTAGCAGATTGTCCTGCCAGATCCGCCTCCTGCCGGAATGGGACAAGCTGACCGTCGGCTTACCATAAGGTTCAGGAAGCATGCAGCCGTGCAGCTTATGGTGATGGTCAGCGGGAACATGGAGCAGG
>NZ_PXWD01001956.1:0-229 GCF_003011945.1 Halomonas sp. ND22Bw
ATCCTTCATCCGCTGATCGGCATCGAGACCGAGCGGCAAGCCATCGCAGCGACCAGCACGACGCTCGTCTTCGACGTGCCGCTGCTGGTGGAATCGAAGCGGTGGCGCCGCATCGTCGACCGCGTGCTGGTGGTTGATGCGAGCGAAGCGACGCAGCTAGCCCGCGTGGTGACGCGCTCCGGCTGGGCGCCCGATGCGGTGCAGGCTGTGATCGCGCAGCAGGCGCGGC
>NZ_PXWD01001957.1:0-229 GCF_003011945.1 Halomonas sp. ND22Bw
ACCGCGTGCATCGCCTCGCGCACGGGCTCGTTGCCCCGGAAGGCGAAGCTGAGGTTCGAGATGCCGCCCGAGATGTGGGCGTGGGGCAGCGTCTCGCGGATGGTCTTGGTGGCCTCGATGAAGGCGACGCCGTAGCCGTTATGCTCCTCGATGCCGGTGGCGACGGCGAACACGTTCGGATCGAAGATGATGTCCTCGGGCGGGAAGCCGACCTCCTCGGTCAGGACCC
>NZ_PXWD01001958.1:0-229 GCF_003011945.1 Halomonas sp. ND22Bw
CGCCTGGAGGACAGGCCGCCTAGCCAGGTCGTAGGTCGGTCACATTGGGACGTTTATCCGGGTTCCGAACACAAGCCCATCGGGCGGATGTACCTGCGCGCCATGTGCGAGCGCGTCTCGCTCACGATGGAGCACCGCTACGTCTGGCCAGACGGACACGGGGCCTGGCTGGAGGTGCGCGCCTACCCGCATCCCGAAGGCTTGGCGCTGTTCTACCGCGACGTGACTG
>NZ_PXWD01000200.1:0-430 GCF_003011945.1 Halomonas sp. ND22Bw
CCAAGGGCAAGGATTTGTACGGCGTCCTGATCACCCTGCACGGCTGGGGCGCCAAACATGTTTATGGCGACACCGACAGCGGCATCGACATGATCCACAAGACCTGCGGCCATACCCTGACGCCCCGCATCGCCTGCGGGTGCTGTGGCGAAATCGTCAAGCCGCGCGACATCAAACTGACCCGCGCCGAAAATCGCCCCACCGTTGGCGACGTCATGCCCAAGGAAGCGGCCTGATCGACGCTTCTGCTGCCAGTTTCTGGCAGGATGTCTGCTAAGGTCATGGGGTGTCCCGCTCCGAACGTCTTCTCGATCTGCTGAACGTGCTGCGCCGTCATCGGCGGCCGGTGAGCGGACGCGCCTTGGCCGAGGAGATGGGGGTCAGTCTGCGGACCCTTTATCGCGACATCGCCAGTCTGCAGGCGCAAGGC
>NZ_PXWD01001959.1:0-229 GCF_003011945.1 Halomonas sp. ND22Bw
CGGCTGCACCACGCGTGCCTGGAAGGGCGGACAATCGCGGGAAGCGTGGCTGGCCGGCGGCAAGCCGAACACGCCGGGCCGCCTCAACGACCTGCGCCACATCGTCTACAAGTCGGCGGACGCTCCCTGGCGGCGCGCGCGCAAGAACCTCGGCCTGATGATGCGCGAGGGCCTGCTCAAGGAGAACATCGACGGCGAGGCGCTGGACTGGGCGCACAAGCGCCTGCTG
>NZ_PXWD01001960.1:0-229 GCF_003011945.1 Halomonas sp. ND22Bw
GCCGCCGACGCGGTGGCCGCCCGGGTCGATGCCCGCATCGCGGCCGGCGCGCAGGTTCTGCCGGCGCCAGAGGCCATCTTCAACGCGCTGACCCTCACGCCCCTGGAGCGCGTGAAGATCGTCATCCTCGGCCAGGACCCCTACCCGACCCCGGGCGACGCCAACGGCCTCGCCTTCTCGTATGTGGGTGCACGGCGCCTGCCCGCCTCCCTCAAGGTGATCCTGGCCG
>NZ_PXWD01001961.1:0-229 GCF_003011945.1 Halomonas sp. ND22Bw
GGTGTCCGACATCGCCCTGGCCCGCCGCGACCTGCGGTTCGAGCCGCGTCGGTCCGACCTGTCCGCCATCGTCGCCAGCGCCTGGGCCTGGCACAGCCGCCTCAGCGCAGTTCGGGCATCCGGCGGCGCAGCGAGGCTTTCAGCTTTTCCAGCCGCTGGCCTGCGGATTTCGGCCGCACCCGCTTGCGATGCTCCAGCCCCGCGCCCCAGCGGGCGTGGACCGGCGCGT
>NZ_PXWD01001962.1:0-229 GCF_003011945.1 Halomonas sp. ND22Bw
CGGGCACAAGATCACCTCACCTCTGCACTCGCTGTGGTGGGCGATCAAAGGACCTTTCGAGAACTGGGACCGGACAGCACAGCGGGCCCGGGAGATTGCTGCGCGATACTCGGTCACCGACGTCGAGAGTGCTTGCGGGGATCTCAGTTTGGGGGCGCAGCGTCTGGTCGAGGTGGCGCGGGCGATGGCGACCGAACCCGAAGTCCTCCTGATGGACGAACCGTTTGCC
>NZ_PXWD01001963.1:0-229 GCF_003011945.1 Halomonas sp. ND22Bw
GACGACGAGCCGCGGGTGCTGCGCCGGGAGCTGGCGTCGCTGGGCGAGCATCAGCTGGTGGGCCTGGCGCGGCAGTTGGGTCAGTGGCTGGTCGAGGTGCACCCGGAGCGCCGCGCGGCGCGGCTCGACCGGCTGCGTAGCCGGGTGATCCAGCTGCGCCTGACCGACACGCCGCCCGAGGGGCTCCACCCGACGCGTCTGGCGTCGCTGAGCGAAGCCGAGGTGGTGG
>NZ_PXWD01001964.1:0-229 GCF_003011945.1 Halomonas sp. ND22Bw
GCTGGCCGCCGGCTCCGACGGCGCGCTGAGCGCCGAGATACTCGACGAGGAGGCCCTCGAGACGCTGGACGCCCACTAGCTGCTCTCCGTGGGTCACGGCAGCGACGAGCCCACGCGCCTGATCGTGATGAAGTACAAGGGCGCCGAGCACCCCGACGAGGCCCCCCACCAGCTGGACGGCAACCGCCTCCCCGTCGACTCCGGCGGCATCTAGCTGAAGCCCGGCGCG
>NZ_PXWD01001965.1:0-229 GCF_003011945.1 Halomonas sp. ND22Bw
GCTACGTAGTAATTGGAGAATCCCCATGGCCAACAACGTCGATGTCACCAATTCCAACTTCGAGCAGGAAGTCCTCAACGCCTAGACCCCGGTGCTGCTGAAGTTCTGGGCGCCCTTGTGCGGCCCCTGCAAGGTCATGTCACCGGTGGTAGACGAGGTCGCCGAAGAACGCGACGGCAGCCTCAAGATCGTCATCATCAACGTGGATGACGCCCCGGAGATCGCCGCC
>NZ_PXWD01001966.1:0-229 GCF_003011945.1 Halomonas sp. ND22Bw
GACGGACGGGTTGTCGGCTAGGCCCGCCTGCACCGCCATCCTGGGCAGGAAGGAGACGCCGAGCCCCGAGCCGACCATCTGGACCAGGGTGTGCAGGCTGGTGGCGGCGAAGACGTCGTCGCCGCGCGGGGCCTCGATGTCCAACGCCGCCAGCGCATGGTCGCGCAGGCAATGGCCGTCTTCCAGCAGGATCAGGTCTTCGGCGCGCAACGCGCCGGGGCGGATGGGA
>NZ_PXWD01001967.1:0-229 GCF_003011945.1 Halomonas sp. ND22Bw
ATGAAAATAATTCATATGGATATGTCCGGGGTGGCGCCAACTTCGAGTGCCACCATCTACTGCCGTCCCATCTACAAGGAGAGTGTCTTCATGGCGCTGTCAGTGCAAGAACTTCTGGCGGACAACGGCATACGCCCGCCGCAAGACAAGATCGCCCAGCTCGAGTCGAAGTGGGCCGAGATCGTGGAGCGACGCGCTGATCTCGAGAACGTGGCAGTTGACGACCCGG
>NZ_PXWD01001968.1:0-229 GCF_003011945.1 Halomonas sp. ND22Bw
CCCAGGCGCGCCCGGAACTGGGCCGCGTCAATATCCCCTATGAGACGTTCACCCTGCCCAACGGGCTCAAGCCCATCGTCTATACCGACCGTTCCGTGCCGACCGTCTTCGTCGGCGTCTGGTATGGTGTCGGATCGAAGGACGAGCCGCCGGGGCGCTCAGGCTTCGCGCACCTGTTCGAACATCTGATGTTCCAGCCGACACCCGCTCGCCCGACAGACTGGTTCGC
>NZ_PXWD01000201.1:0-430 GCF_003011945.1 Halomonas sp. ND22Bw
GTGCAGGAAGCCCTGCGCGCGGTGGTGGGCCGCGTGCTGGGGACGGTGGCCGAATCGGGGGGGCTACCGGGCGAGCACCATTTCTACATCACCTTCAAGACGCAGGCGCCCGGCGTGGACATTCCCGCCCGCCTGATCGAGCGGTTCCCGGACGAGATGACGATCGTCCTGCAGAACCGTTTCTGGGACCTGACGGTGGACGCCCGGCGCTTTTCGGTCGGGCTCAGCTTCAACCAGGTGCCGTCGAAGCTGGTGATCCCCTATTCGGCGATCACCGGTTTCCACGACCCCGCGGTCAATTTCGAGCTGCGGTTCCAGGCGCAGGAAGGGCCGGAGGACGGCCCCGGCGGGCACCAGGCCCACGTCGCCGCCCACTAACTGCAGACCCAGCCCCAGCCGGGCTTCTGCAGCCCCGTAACCATGACCCACG
>NZ_PXWD01001969.1:0-229 GCF_003011945.1 Halomonas sp. ND22Bw
CGGCGCGGCGGCACCGGTTCGCAGAATCGACGCTGGTCCCACCACCCCAGACGAGGTCGATGCCATGATCCACGGCGATATTTCCAGCAGCAAGGACACGGTCGGTGTCGCAGTCGTCAACTACAAGATGCCCCGCCTGCACAGCCGGGCGGAGGTGCTGGAGAACGCGGGCAAGATCGCCGACATGGTTGTGGGCATGAAGTCCGGCCTGCCCGGCATGGACCTCGTC
>NZ_PXWD01001970.1:0-229 GCF_003011945.1 Halomonas sp. ND22Bw
AGCCGGGCATATCCTTCTCGATCAGGAAGGTGGTGATCCCGCGCGACCCCTCGCCGGTCTTTGCATAGACCACCAGCACGTCGGCATAGGGCGCGTTGGTGATCCAGAACTTGGTGCCGTTCAGGACATAGCGGTCGCCCTTCCTGTCGGCGCGGGTCCGCATCGACATGACGTCCGAACCCGAACCGGCTTCCGACATGGCCAGGGAGCCGACGTGTTCGCCGCTGAT
>NZ_PXWD01001971.1:0-213 GCF_003011945.1 Halomonas sp. ND22Bw
CCCGCTTCCGCCGCTTTTTCCAGCCATTCCCGTCCATCTCCACTATCGTCCAACAGGCGATAGATATGGTAGAGCGCAAGCATGGCATCGGTATCACCCGCCTCGGCCTTGGGTAAGGTCTCGGCTAGAGCCTTCTCTGAAGTGACCCCCTCCATAGCTGCACAGGGTATAGTGCAGTCATCAGGAGGACAGGATGAGCGACGACAACCCCAT
>NZ_PXWD01000202.1:0-430 GCF_003011945.1 Halomonas sp. ND22Bw
GTCGAACAGTTGCTGCGGATGACCGCCGGCGCGCCGGACGAGCGGCGGCGTCTGATCGTGGAAGTCACCGAGACCTCGGCGGTGGCCGATATCGAGGCGGCCAATCGCCGCCTGACCCATCTGCGCGAAGCGGGCATCAAGGTCTGCATCGATGATTTCGGGGCCGGCGCCGCCGCCTTCGACTATCTGCGCAAGCTGGCGGTGGACGCGGTCAAGATCGACGGCGATCTGGTCGGGGGGCTGGGCGATCCCATGACGCAGGGCCTGATCCGCGGGTTCGTCGATCTGTGCCGGTCGATGAAGCTGGAGACCATCGCCGAGATGATCGAGACCGACGCGGTCGCTGCCGAGCTGAAATCCGCGGGCGTGGATTACGGTCAAGGCTGGCTGTTCGGACGCGCCGAGGCCGAGCCACGCACCCAGTTGTCGA
>NZ_PXWD01000203.1:0-429 GCF_003011945.1 Halomonas sp. ND22Bw
CCCTCGGCCCGCGCGCCGCCCATGACGACCACCGGCCCCAGCCGTTCGGCCAGCCGCCGCTCGCGCCGCATGGCCAGGGCCAGATTGGTCATCGGCCCGATGACGGCGACGGCGACCGAGCCTTCGGGCCGGCGCATCACCAGGTCGACGATGGCGTTGGCGGCCGGCCCGTCGCCGACGATGCCCGTCGGCTCGAACGGCTCCAGATCGCCCAGCCCCTCCGGCCCATGAAACGCCCCGGCCCCCGCGGGCGGGCGTTTCAGCGGCCGTTCCGCCCCGCCGAATACCGGCACGTCCTCGCGCCCGGCGATCTGGCGGATGATCCGCGCATTGCGCTGGGTCTTGGCGCCGGGGACATTGCCCCCGACCGTGGTGATGGCCAGCAGCTCCAGCTCGGGCGCCGCAAAGGCCAGGAACAGCGCCACGGCG
>NZ_PXWD01000204.1:0-428 GCF_003011945.1 Halomonas sp. ND22Bw
TATCAATGCTCACAAGTCGTGCCGGACAGCGCTCTTGCCACGCAAACAGTGTGCTGCTCTCCCCCTTGCGTTCTGGTGGCCAAGGGCTGAGGCATGTGGTTGACGCTAGAAAGCCGTCTGCTCGGCATGGCGGTCGAGCCGCGATCGCCAGCTCTTGCCTCTAGCAGTACAGCTCAAGCGGAACCGATGCTCCTCAGTAGCGTTCGGCGAAATGTTCAATGCTGTGACGCTAACGAGCGGGAGCGACTTCGCACACACCGTCAGATTACAAATATGTAATCACAAAAGGCGATCGACGTTCCTATCATTGGCCAATGCGTAGAGTCGATATTTACAACGGCGCCAGAGACAGAACATTGACGCGGCAACCGCGCTCAAGGTCGTCGATTTCATGCTAGGAGGAAGCTCGGGTTGACGGCTCTGACGTT
>NZ_PXWD01000205.1:0-427 GCF_003011945.1 Halomonas sp. ND22Bw
GGCCGGCGGCGCGCACCGCTTCCACTTCCTCGCCGCCGCGGCCGAAGATGAACGGGTCGCCGCCCTTCAGCCGCACGACCACGCTGCCGGCGATGACATGCGCGACAATCAGCGCATTAATCGCCTCCTGCGGCAAGGTATGGCGCGCGCGGCGCTTGGCGACCGAGATACGCTGTGCCGCCGGGGGGGCGAGATCGAGCACGCGCGGGTCGATCAGCCCGTCGTGGACGACGACATCGGCCTGGCGCAGCGCCTCGACCGCGCGCACCGTCAGCAGCCCCGGATCGCCCGGACCGGCGCCGACCAGGATGACGCGCCCGCGCGCCTCGGGATCGAGAAGACTTGCCATGCTCGCCAGATGGGCCGCCGCCGGTCCGCGCGCAAATCATCGCTGCTTGGCAAGCACGTAGGACAGGTTTGCACTCCA
>NZ_PXWD01000206.1:0-427 GCF_003011945.1 Halomonas sp. ND22Bw
CAGCTCGGCGCTCGACCCATGGGTCAGCAGCAGGCCCATCTTTCGCCCGGCGAAATTCGCCGGGCCGTTGGCGACGATCGAGAGCGCCGACGATGTCGGCAGGTCTAGCGTCGGCTTGGCCGCCTTGGCGGCGTCCGGCAGGTCGAGGCCGAGCCCGTTCGCAACGGTAGCGGCGAGATCCTCGTCGATGTTGCGCAGGTGGCTGACCGCCCGGGCCCGGATGTCGACACGATCTACCTTCGACAGCTCGAACACCAGCGCGTCGCCGATGTGCTTCTGCTCGATCGGCTGCTGGCTGAGATAGAACTGCCGCGCCTGGCTGTAATGATCGGCAAAGGTTTCCGACCGAATCCGCTGCTTGGTCCCCTGAACCTCGGCGGGGAAGCTGGTGAAGCCGATCTCCGGGTTCTCGCGCGGACCGCCTTCC
>NZ_PXWD01000020.1:0-36406 GCF_003011945.1 Halomonas sp. ND22Bw
CGGCGGTGAAGGCGGCGAGGGTGGTGAAGCCGGCCATCATGGCGGTGAAGGCGGTGAAGGCGGTGAAGGCGGTGAAGGCGGTGAAGGCGGTGAAGGCGGTGAAGCCGGTGCCGCGGCCGATCCCTACGCCGTCTTCGCTTACCTGAACGCTTCCGCCGGCGGCGAAGGCGGCGAAGGCGGCGAAGGTGGTGAAGGCGGTGAAGGCGGTGAAGGCGGTGAAGGCGGTGAAGGCGGTGAAGGCGGTGAAGGCGGTGAAGGTGGCGAAGCCGGCCATGCCATCGACGTCACCAATCCCGGCGTCTACGCCACCAACCTGGCCATGATGAAGGGCCACCTCACCGTGGCCCGCGAGCTCTACCAGGAAGGCGAGTCGACCGCCGCCCAGCCGCACTTCGGCCATCCCATCCATGAGCATTACGACGCGCTGGAGCCTGCCTTCGAGGCGCGCGGCGTGGAAGACGTCGAGCCCGCGCTGCAGGCGCTGATCGACGAGACCCGCGAGGGCGGCGAATGGGGCGGTCACGCCGAGGCCTATGAGGCGGCATTCGATGCCATCGATGGTGCCCTGCAGACGGTCGACGCCGAGCTGCGAGACGACGTGACCTTCCAGAGTCGCGTGCAGCTGGCCCTGCTGCGCCAGGCGATGCACGAGTACGAGGAAGCCATCGACGATGGCGAGTTCGTCAACGTCGTGGAATATCAGGACAGCTTCGGCTTCGTGCAGACCGCCAAGGCCCTGCTGGAGCAGCACGCCGAGCTTTACGACGATGAGACCCGCGAGACGCTGCTGGCGGCCTACGACGAGACCCTTGCCGCCTGGCCGTCCGCCGTGGCCCCTGCATCGCCGGTGATGACGCCGGGCGAGCTGTCCGCCAGCCTGTTCAAGCTGGAGGCCACGCTCGGCCAGTACTGAACCGCGCCCGACCGGGCGCATGCCCTGAGATGAGAGGCCCGATCCGGCATCGCCGGATCGGGCCTCTTGGCGTCTGGACGCGTGGAAACGCCGGGCTCAGCGCCGGGCGGGAAGGCCGATGCGGCGTCCGGCGGCGTCCGGCCAGGCATCCGCGGCGGCCATCGGTAGTTTATCGATCGCCGTGTCGACGGATTCGGGGAAGGGCGCCGGGCGCCCGGCCTCACTGTCGATGCCCATCAGCATCTGCTCGCTGGTGGCCAGCAGGGTGCCCTCGGAATCGCGCATCTCGAAGAAGACGTGAAGCCGTTTGGCGTCGCGGTCGAGCACGGTCACGTCCACCGCCAGCGGCTGACCTTCATGGGCCTCGCGGCGATAGCAGAGATGGGTCTCCAGGGTATAGACGGTGTAGCCGTGGCGCCGACGGCCGGTCACATCCAGGCCGATGGCATCCATCAGCGCCTCCACGCCCAGCGAGAACACCCGGGCGTATTCGGCGTCGTTCATATGACCGTTGTAGTCGACCCATTCCGCGGCGACGCGGGTCTCGAGCAGCGCCATCAGATGCGTCCTTCCAGGCCTTCGGCCTCGGGCCAGTACTTCTGCACCAGGTCGAGCAGCTCGACCAGGAAGTCGTCGCGGCGACGGTCGAGCTCGGCGACCGGGCGCTCGGCGGCCTGGAACTCGCAGCCCTCGACGACCTTGTCGATCAGCTCGTCGGTGAGTTCCGGGGCCTCGAGCTTGGTCCAGGGCAGTTTCAGCGCCGGGCCGAACTGCTCGAGCATGTGACGCATGCCCTGTTCGCCGCCGGCCAGATGGAAGGTCAGGAAGGTGCCCATCAGCGACCAGCGCAGGCCACAGCCGTAGACCACGGCGGCATCCACTTCCTCGGTGGTGGCCACGCCGTCGTTGACCAGGTGCAGGGCCTCGCGCCACAGCGCCTCCATCAGTCGGTCGGCGATATGCCCTTCGATCTCACGACGCACCACCAGCGGCCGCATGGCCAGCGCCTGGTAGAGCGCCTGGGCCTGCTCGATCTGGCGGGGCTCGGTGGCTTCGCCGCCGACCAGCTCCACCAGCGGCAGCAGATAGACCGGGTTGAAGGGATGGGCGACGATCACCCGGCCCGGCACCCAGGTGCAGTCACGCTGCAGGTCGCTGGGCTTGAAGCCGGAGGTGGAGGAGCCGATGATCGCGCCGGGCGCCGCCGCGGCGTCGATGGCGGCGAGGATCTCGCGCTTGAGTTCGAGGCGCTCCGGCACGTTTTCCTGGATGAGATCGGCGCCGGCGACGGCCTCCTCGAGGCTGTCGACGAAGGTCAGTCGCGTGGGGGCGGCACCCTCGGCCAGGCCGAGCTTCTCGAGCGACGGCCAGGCATTGTCGACGAAGGCGCGGGTGCGTTCGGCGGCGTCCGGGGCCGGGTCGAAGGCGACCACGTCCCAGCCCTGTGCCAGCGCACGGGCGATCCAGCCGTTGCCGATGACGCCGGTACCGATGACGGTCAGTTGGCGGCTCATGCGTCACCTCCCACAATCTGACCGGTCTTGGGGTCGCGCAGCTTGAGGTGCGCGCGGGTCTCGGCCGGGGTCATGATGCGTCCGCCGAGGTTCTCGACGATGGTGCCCGCCTTCTCGACCAGCTGGGCGTTGGTCGCCTTCACGCCCTTGCTCAGATAGAGGTTGTCCTCCAGGCCGACGCGGGCGTGGCCGCCGAGCAGCATCGCCTGGGCGACCATGGGCATCTGCTGGCGGCCGATGCCGAAGGCCGCCCAGTTGGCGTTTTCCGGCAGCTTGTTGCGCATCGCCAGCATGGTCTCGGGATCGGCCTCGGCGCCCCAGGGGATGCCCAGGCACAGCTGGAACAGCGGATCGCCGTCGAGCAGGCCTTCCTGCTGCAGCTGGCGGGCGAACCAGACGTGGCCCAGGTCGAAGCACTCGAGCTCCGGCTTCACGCCGGCGGCCTGGACCAGGCGGGCGTGCTCGCGCAGCCAGTCGGCGGTGTTGACGTAGACCATGTCGCCGAAGTTGAGGCTGCCGCAGTCCAGGGTGCACAGCTCGGGGAGCAACTCGCCGACCGGCGCGTGACGCTCGGCCGGGGTCTGGATGTCGGTGCCGGGGCCGCCACGGGTCGGGTCTTCGGCGTCGGGAATCCAGTCGCCGCCGCCGCCGGCGGTGATGTTCATGACGATATCGGTGTCCGCCTCGCGGACCCGGTCCATCACCTCGCGGAAGTGCTCGGTGGAGTGGCTGATGCCGCCGGTCTCGGGGTCGCGAACGTGGATGTGGGCGACGCTGGCGCCGGCCTTGGCGGCGGCGATGCAGTCGTCGGCGATCTGCTGGGGCGTCACCGGGACGTTGGGATTCTTGCCGGCGGTGTCACCGGCGCCGGTGATGGCACAGGTGAGGATGACATTGCGGTTCATGGGGACCTCCTTGCGTGAACTGCAGGGAGTGTCCGTCATGGCGTCGAGCGCGAGTTGACGCAAGGCGACGTCGAGTTGACGCGAGTCGCCAGAGTGGCGAAAGGGAAAGTCGCCGAGATCAGGCGATATCGGCGGCGCCCTCGCCAAACATCTCGAACAACAGCTCGCGGCCCAGGTCGGTGAGCACGAAGCGACGCTGGGCGTTGAAGGTGGCGGCCTCGCTGCGCTCGAGGGTGCGCTGATGGCTCGGCCAGTCGTGCTCGGCGTCGGCGAGGGCGCTCAGGGCCTGGCGGTCGAGGCCACGATGGGGGCTGGAGACGGTTTCCAGGACGTGGCCTTGGCGATAGAGCAGTTCGGCCATGTTGCAGAGGCACTGGCGGAGGCTGCGCTGGGCGATATTGCCGGCGGAGAGGGTGGTCATGAGGGACGGCCTGTCTCGCGGTGTCATATGTTGCGGCGCATTATACCGGCGGGAAGGGATTAGACCAAGGTCTAAGGTGAAGGGCGGGCGTCGGTCCCCGTTTCGGCTTGCCGTCGTTGCCCATGGCGAGAGCCCGGTGTTGCCAGGGGCACGAAATTGACGGAACCGCAGAAACAGCGACGCCCCGGCGTTGCCGAGGCGTCGTGAGGGCAGCGAGGGAGACGTCGATCAGTTCTCGACGCGACCCAGCATCAGGAACTCGATCAGCGCCTTCTGGGCGTGCAGGCGATTGCCCGCCTCCTGCCAGACCACGGCGCGCGGGTCCTCGAGCAGGGTCTCGCTGATTTCCTCGCCGCGGTGGGCCGGCAGGCAGTGCAGGAACAGCACGTCGTCGGCGGCGCGGTCGAGCATCGCCTCGCTGACCTGGAAGCCGGCGAAGTCGGCCTCGCGCTTGGCCTGCTCTTCTTCCTGACCCATGGAGGCCCAGACGTCGGTGGTCACCAGGTCGGCACCTTCCACGGCGGCCATCGGGTCGCGTTGGATGGTCACCCGGTCACCGGCGGCATCGAGGATGTCCTGACGCGGCTCGTAGCCTTCGGGGCAGACCACGCGCAGGTTGAACTCGAACTGGCGGGCGGCGTTGATCCAGGAGTGGCACATGTTGTTGCCGTCGCCGATCCATACCGCCGTGCGGCCGCGCACACTGCCGCGCAGCTCGGTCCAGGTCATGACGTCGGCCAGCAGCTGGCAGGGATGGTAATCATCGGTCAGCGCGTTGATCACCGGCACGTCGCTGGCGCCGGCGAACTCCTCGAGGCCTTCATGGGAGAAGGTCCGGATCATCACCGCGTCGACCATCTCCGAAAGGACGCGGGCGGTGTCGCCGATCGGTTCGCCGCGGCCCAGCTGGGTGTCGCGGGGCGACAGGAACAGGGCGTGGCCGCCGAACTGGGCCATGGCGGTCTCGAACGACACCCGCGTGCGCGTCGACGACTTCTCGAAGATCATCGCCAGGGTGCGATTGGCGAACGGGGTGTAGGTCGGGCCGTGGGTCTTCAGGCCGTTCTTGATCGTGATGCCGCGCTGAATCAGGTAGCGCAGCTCTTCCGGACTCAGGTCGAGCAGGGTCAGGAAATGGCGGGTGGCCATGGCGTCACTCCACGGGAAAAAACGACCATCCTAGCCAGCCGGCGGGGGATGCGCAACGCGGCTGGCATCCGTACAATGGCGGCATCGAAGGCCCACCTGCGCGCTCGGGTATTGTCCTTGGCGCGGCGGCCACCACCGATCCAGAGGGAATGCAGATGAGTACCACCGTCGAGAACATCCAGCGCCAGATCAGCGAAAACCCGATCCTGATCTACATGAAGGGCACCCCCCAGCTGCCGCAGTGCGGCTTCTCCGCCCAGACCGTCCAGGCCCTGATGGCCTGTGGCGAGCGCTTCGCCTTCGTCAACGTGCTGGACAATCCGGACATCCGCGCCGAGCTGCCCAAGGTCGCCAACTGGCCGACCTTCCCGCAGCTGTGGGTCGAGGGTGAGCTGGTCGGCGGCTGCGACATCGTCGTCGAGATGTACCAGAACGGCGAGCTCGAGCCGCTGATCAAGGAGACCGCCGCCAAGCATCAGGACGACGCCGAGCAGTAAGCGCCGAGCTACAAGCGCCGAGCTACAAGAAACCCCCGAAGGTGCTCAGCCTTCGGGGGTTTCTTTTGCTTCGGGCAATTTTCATGCTGCTGATTTGCAGCTTGCAGCTTGCAGCTTGCAGCTTGCAGCTTGCAGCTTGCAGCTTGCAGCTTGCAGCTTGCAGCTTACGGCTCTTCGATGCCCTGCTCGCGCTGGGCCAGCTGCCAGCCGCCCAGGTCCTTGTAGCGATTGACCATGGCACAGAACAGTTCGGCGGTGCGTTCGGTGTCGTAGCGCGCCGAGTGGGCTTCGCTGTTGTCGAACTCGATACCGGCGGCGCGGCAGGCGCGGGCCAGCACGGTCTGGCCGTAGACCAGGCCGGCCAGCGAGGCGGTGTCGAAGCTCGAGAAGGGGTGGAAGGGATTGCGCTTGATCCCGCAGCGTTCCACCGCGGCGTTCAGGAAGCCGTGATCGAAGGCGGCGTTGTGCCCCACCAGTACGGCGCGGGTGCAGCCGCTGGCCTTGATCGCCTTGCGTACCGGCCGGAAGATCTCGCCCAGCGCCTCGGCCTCGCTGACTGCGACTTGCTGGCGCAGCGGGTCGTCGAGGCGGATGCCGGTGAAGTCCAGGGCGGACTGCTCGACGTTGGCCCCCTCGAAGGGATTGACGTGATAGGCATAGGTGGCGTCGGGCATCAGGTTGCCCTCGGGGTCCATGGTCAGGGTCACGGCGGCGATCTCCAGGATCGCGTCGCCTTGGGCATTGAAGCCGCCGGTTTCCAGGTCCACCACCACGGGCAGGAAACTGCGGAAGCGTTGTGCCATGAGTTCGCGGGCGGCCACCTCGCTCATGCACCTCTCCTTGACTTGGGGTCGGGTTGTCTCGAAACGCGGGAGTCTAGCAGTTTCACCGCGATGCGTCCCGCCGCGCCGGTATTCGCGCCAGGCTGGTCGCGCTATAATCGGCCCTTTACACCGAACAGCTAAAAGGAGCCTCAGCATGTCCGATGTCAAGAAGGTCGTGCTTGCCTATTCCGGCGGCCTGGACACGTCCGTCATCGTCAAGTGGTTGCAGGAAACCTACGACTGCGAAGTGGTGACCTTCACCGCCGACATCGGTCAGGGCGAGGAAGTCGAGCCGGCTCGTGCCAAGGCCGAGGCACTGGGCGTCAAGGAAATCTACATCGAGGACCTGCGCGAGGAGTTTGCCCGCGACTACGTCTACCCGATGTTCCGCGCCAACACCATCTACGAGGGCGAGTACCTGCTCGGTACCTCCATCGCGCGCCCGCTGATCGCCAAGCGCCTGATCGAGATCGCCAACCAGACCGGCGCCGACGCCATCTCCCACGGTGCCACCGGCAAGGGCAACGACCAGGTGCGCTTCGAGCTCGGCGCCTATGCGCTGAAGCCGGGCGTCAAGGTGATCGCCCCGTGGCGCGAGTGGGACCTCAACTCCCGTGAGAAGCTGATGGCCTACTGCCAGCAGCACGACATCCCGGTCGACTTCACCAGCCAGAAGAAGAAGTCGCCGTACTCCATGGATGCCAACCTGCTCCACATCTCCTACGAGGGCGGCAACCTCGAGGACCCCTGGACCGAGGCCGAGGAAGACATGTGGCGCTGGAGCGTCTCCCCGGAGGCGGCCCCGGACACCCCGACCTACGTCGAGCTGACCTATGAGAACGGCGACATCGTGGCCATCGACGGCGAGCCGATGCGTCCCCACGAGGTCATCTCCAAGCTCAACCAGCTGGGCGGCGACAACGGCATCGGCCGTCTCGACATCGTCGAGAACCGCTACGTGGGCATGAAGTCCCGCGGCTGCTACGAGACCCCGGGGGGCACCATCATGCTGCGCGCCCACCGTGCCATCGAGTCGCTGACCCTGGACCGCGAGGAAGCCCACCTCAAGGACCAGCTGATGCCGAAGTACGCCGAGGTGATCTACAACGGCTACTGGTGGAGCCCGGAGCGTCGTGCCCTGCAGGCCGCCATCGACGAGACCCAGAAGAACGTCTCCGGCGTGGTGCGCATGAAGCTCTACAAGGGCAACGCCACCGTGGCAGGCCGCAAGTCCGACGCCTCGCTGTTCGATGAGTCTATCGCCACCTTCGAGGACGACGCCGGCGCCTACGACCAGAAGGATGCCGAAGGCTTCATCAAGCTCAACGCGCTGCGTCTGCGCATTGCGGCGGGTAAGGGTCGTCAGCAGGACTGATCCAGAAGGCGCCGACGATCGGGTCGGCGCTCTTGATCCAGGAGGCTTCGATGCTGAAGAAACTGCTATCCGGTCTGTTCGGCCAGGGAGAGACGACGCCCGCCGCCGCGCCAGAGGGCGAGCCGGTGTCCTATCAGGGCTACCTGATCGTGCCCCAGTGTGAGGAGATGGGCGGCCAGTATCGCGTCAGCGGCTGGATCCGCAAGCCCTGCGGCGAGGACGAGGAGGTGCTCGAGCATCGCTTCGAGCGCTCCGACGTGGTGCCCGGTCGCGAGGCCTGTGAGGCGCTGATGGTCAGCAAGGCCGAGCGGATGATCGACGAGTTGGGCGACGCCCTGTTCGACGATCGCTGACCCGATCTCCGATTCTGCCAGAGGCTTCCGAGCGACGGCGTCCCCAGGGGCGCCGTCTTTTTTATGGTCGGCAATGAGGGCAGGGCACCGCATGACTGCTCCTGGTCAACCGGCAAGGACGAGGCGCCTGCTACGCTGGAGGCAGTCTTCTTTTGGGCATGTCGATGCACCTGCTCCACCGAACCTCGACCTGGCGCTCGCTGTTCGCCGACGACATCGTGCCCGATGCCGGGCGGCTGCCGGCGCTGCTCGCGCCGCTGGGCGAGGCCACCGAACGGCTGGGGCCGACGCCGAGCCTGGCCGAGGCGCATGCCTGGCAGCGCGATCTGGTGGCGGCGCTGGTGCGCCTCGACCTGCCGGCCTGGCGGATCAGTCAGCTGATCAGCGACCACAACGATGCGCTCTATCGCCGCGCCATCGAGGCGTCACTCGTCGCCATGCAGGAGCAGGGCTGGGGGGCGCCGCCGGTGGCGTTCTGCGTGCTGACCCTGGGCTCGTCGGCGCGCCACGAGAGCCTGCTGGCCCCGGACCAGGACAATGCCATGGTCATCGCCGACTATCCGGACGCCCGTCATACCGAGATCGACGGCTACTTCCAGGCGCTGGGCGAGCGCTTCACCGCCGCTCTCGACGCCGCCGGCATCCCGCTGTGCCCGGGGCACGTCATGGCGCGTTGGCCGATGTGGCGCAAGCGCCTCTCGGCGTGGCAGGCCCAGCTGGCCATCTGGACCGCCGAGCGGCGGGTCAAGCGCGTGCAGCAGGCCAATATCCTGCTCGATGCGTCACCGGTCTACGGGGAGGCGGCCCTGGCGACCGGACTGGTCGATGGCGTGATGCGTCACGTGCCCGAGGCCGGATTGTTCCTCGACGAGATGGCGGCGCTGTTGAACGAGTGCCCGGTGGCGCTCGATCGCTTCGGACGACTGGCCGGCGGGGGCGAGGGGGCGCCGGCCGCGTCGGCTCTGGACCTCAAGCACCGTGGACTGCTGCCGCTGGTCGGCGCCGTGCGCCTGCTGAGCGTGCGTCATCGCGTGCGGGCGATGGCCACCCGCGAACGCCTGGCCGCGCTGGTGATGGCGGGAGGGCTTGAGGCGGCGCTCGCCGCCGAGCTGAGGCGAGCGCTGGAGCGTTTGCAGGCGCTGTTGCTGTCGGCCCAGCGTGATGCCCTGCGTCAGGGCCGCATCGCCGATGGCTGGATCGACCTCGATGCGCTCGGCGAGGACCAGCGTCTGCTGCTGCGCCATGACCTGGCCCTCATTCGGCGGCTGGTGAAGCGGGCACAGGCGTGACGACTTCCTGCGTCACGCCATGACGCTCAGATCAGCGCTCGGCGAACTCGGGCCGAGAGGGCTTCGCTGACCACCACCGTGGCGAGGATCACGATCAGGATGGTGGCGACCTGGGACCAGGCCAGGGTGTCGATGGAGGACTGCAGCTTCATGCCGATGCCGCCGGCACCGACCAGGCCCAGGATGGTGCTCTCGCGGATGTTGATGTCCCAGCGGAACATCGCGATGCCCCAGAAGGCCGGCAGCACCTGGGGCAGGATGCCGTAGTGGATGACCTGGGCGCGTCCGGCGCCGGTGGCCGTCACCGCCTCGACCTGTCGGCCATCGGTCTCTTCGATGGCTTCATACAGCAGCTTGCCGACGAAACCGATGGAGCGCAGGGCGATGGCCACGATACCGGCCAGCAGGCCCGGGCCGATGATCGCCACCAGCAGCAGTGCCCAGATCAGCGAATTGATCGAACGTGAACTCACGATGATGAACAGCGCCACGGGACGCACCAGCAGCGTCGAGGGGGTGGTGTTGCCGGCAGCGAGGAAGGCCACCGGAATCGCCAGGATGATGCCGCCCAGCGTGCCCAGCGTGGCGATGTTGAGGGTGTCCCATAGCGGCAGCAGCAGCTCGGGCAGGTAGGTCGGGTCGGGCGGGAACATGCGGCTGCCGATATCGACCGCCTGATCGGGGGCATCGGCGACGAAGACCCACAGGGTGTTGGCGTTCATCACCTGCCAGCACCAGACGAACAGGGCCACCAGGGCCACCCAGCCGGCCCATAGCGCCAGCCTGGCGCGCGGTGTGCGAAAGCACCAGACCTGCGAGTAGTGGGCGGGTTCGCCCGGGCGAGAATCGAGGGCACTCATTGCAGCGTCTTCCTGAGGTAGCTGGAGCCATATTCCGCGAACATGACGATGGCGATGACGATCAGCAGGATGGCGCCGGCGCTGTCGTACTCGTAGCGGTCAATGGCCGTGTTGAGGGTGGCACCGATGCCTCCGGCGCCCACGATGCCGATCACCGCGCTTTCCCGGAAGTTGATGTCCAGCCGGTAGAGCGACAGGCCGATCAGCCGCGGCATGACCTGGGGCTGGATGGCATAGTGGATCAGCTGCAGGCCGCTGGCCCCGGTGGCGCGGATGGCTTCGATCTGGCTGGCGCTGGCCTCCTCGATGTCGTCGGCGAGCAGTTTGGCCACGAAGCCGATGGAGGCGAAGGCGAGGGTGAGGAAGCCGGCGAAGGGCCCGAAGCCGAACATGGCGACCAGGAAGATGGCGATGATGATTTCCTGCAGCGACCGGCTGATGGCCACGATCGAGCGGCACACCATGTAGACGGGGCGCGGCGACAGGTTGCGTGCCGCCCCGATCCCGATGGGTATCGATACCAGCACGCCCACCACGGTGGCGGTCAGGGTCATGGTCAGGCTCTCGATCAGCCCCTGACGGATGTCGTGCCAACGGCTGGTGAAGTCCGGCTGCAGGAAGCCCTGAACGAAGTGCGCGCCGCGTGACAGGCCCTCCATCAGACGGGCGCCGTCGACCTCCAGCGAGCCGAGTGCGAGGATCATATAGGCCAGTGCCAGCAGTGGTATGGCCAGTCGCCAGCGGCGCGTGGTGATGAGCTGCGGTGGTCGCCGCCAGCGGCGCGGGTAGGGATGGGATGAACTGGAGCCAGGGGACGAGGTCATGATGCCGACCTCGCGGGCATCATCCGGGGCGTTGCCGCGTCGTCGCCATCGACGGCGTCCGCGTCCGATTCCGCGCCGCTCCAGTCCTCGGCGCCGTAGATCCGAGTGAGGGTCATGTCGTCGAGGCGGTCGGGCGCATCGTCGAAGACGACCTGACCGGCCTTCAGCCCGATCAGGCGATCGAGATAGCGTTGCGCCAGCGGGACATCGTGGATGTTCACGATGGCCGGCAGCCCGCGCTCGGCGCAGACCTCGGTGATCAATCGCATGATCTGGCGGCTGGTCTTGGGATCGAGGCTGGCGGTGGGTTCGTCCACCAGCAGCAGCTCGGGGTCCTGGGCCAGTGCCCGGGCGATGCCCACGCGCTGGCGCTGGCCGCCCGAGAGGGCATCGGCTCGCTTGTCGGCATGCGCCAACAGCCCCACCCGGTCCAGCAGTCGGTAGGCGTTCTCGATGTCCTGGCCCGGAAAGCGTCGGGTGAAGCTGCGCCAGAAGGGCACATAGCCGAGGCGTCCGGACAGCACGTTCTCCATCACGGTCAGTCTCTCGACCAGGGCATATTCCTGGAAGATCATGCCGATGCGGCGCCGGGCCCGGCGAAGTTCACGGCCGCGCAGTGGGACCAGGTCGGTCTCGCCCAGGCGCACGGTGCCGGCCGAGGGCTCCACCAGGCGGTTGATGCAGCGGATGAGGGTCGACTTGCCGGCCCCGGAGGGGCCGATCAGCCCCACCACCTGGCCCTGCGGAATCTGAAAGGTCACCTCACGGAGCGCGGTGTCGCCGGATGCATAGGTCTTGGTGAGTCGGTCGATGGTAAGCAATGGATAGGGTCTCGTTCGATTTTCCTCGACCGGTCGGGCGCGAGCGACGTTCCGCCCACGCCCGGCCGGTCACGAGGCTCATTGGCAGGCGTATTCCACGCCATTGGCCTCGTCGATCTGGCGAATGACCGCCCAATGTTCCTGGAAGGTGATGGGAATGAACTGCTCTTCGCCGTTGCGGCCGAACTCCTCCTCGAGGGCGCTGCCTTCCCAGTCGAAGCTGAAGAAGGCCTCCTGAATCGCTTCCTGCAGCTCGGGCGCCAGGTCGTGGGCGGTGCCATAGCTGGTGGTGGGGAAGGTGTCCGACTGGTAGATGACCTCGATCTGGTCGGCGTCGATCACTCCGCGATCGATCATGCGGTTCTTGACCGAGTTGGCCACGGTGGCGACGGCGTAGTCCCGGTTGGCCACGCCCAGCACCGAGTTGTCGTGCTTGCCGGAGAAGTCGACGTCGTAGTCCTCGCCGGAGACCATGCCGAACTCCGAGGCCATCAGCGCGGTGGGCGCCTTGAAGCCTGAGTTGGACGTCTCCGACGTGTGGGTGAGGGTGTTGCCGCGGATGTCCTCCACCTCGTCGATGCCGGAGCCCGGGTGGGTGATGATCTCCATCTCGTAGCCGAAGCTGCCGTCCTCGGCGGCCATCATGGCGAAGGGGCGATAGCCGGCACAGGCGACGGCCAGCGGGTTGGAGCCGGTGTTGAAACCGGCCACGTGGAGGCGGCCGGCACGCATGGCCTCGATCTGGGCGGAATTGGACTGCACCGGGAAGAACTGCACTTTCTTGCCGGTGACGTCCTCCATGTGCTCGAGGAAGCCATCCCACACCTCGGCATACACGGCGGGGTCCTCGACCGGTGTATAGGCGAAGACCAGCGTATCGGGATCGCGCCACTGGGAGGCGTCCTCGGGAATGTCGGCCACCAGGTCGCCATCGGCATCGTGGAAGCGATCACTGAGGGAGAATTCTGCCTGAGCCTGTGACATGCCGGCGGCGAGGGTGGCGGCGACGCCGCCGACGAGCAAAGAGCGAGACATGAGCTGCATGGGAATCACCTGTGTGAGGAGAGACGTGAGTCAGGACACAGGGTGTAACGTTGTTGTGACAGCAGCATGTCAGTCGTGAGTCGGCGACATGGCCGGTGCCTCCGGCAGCTCCATCACCAGACAGGCGCCGCCGAGCGTCGGGGCGTCTTCCACCCCCAGCCGGCCGCCCAGGTGGGCGACGATGCCGCGGGATATCGGCAGGCCCAGCCCGCTGCCCCGAGGGCGGGCGCGGGGCGCGCCGTCGCCCTGGTGCTGGATCTGGTGGAACTTCTCGAACACCCGCTCGCGCTCGACCTCGGCGATGCCGGGGCCGTTGTCCTCCACGGCCAGCCGAAAGCCGCGCTTGTGGCGGGTCAGCGCCAGGCGCACGCGCGGGTCGGTATCGTCGGCGAACTTGCCGGCATTGTCGAGCAGGTTGATGATCACCTGTTCCAGCCGGTCGGGGTCGCCGATCACCGGCGCGGCGTCCACCTCGAGGGCCGTGTCCAGGGTCACGCCACGCGCTTCCAGGGGGCGCTGTACCGCCTCGATGCCCCGCTGTGTCAGCTCGGCCAGGTCGAGCCGCTCTGGCTGCAGCGTCAGCCGACCGCTTTCCAGCCGGGCCAGGTCGAGGATCTCCTCGATCAGTCGCGACAGGCGCTGGCTCTCGCGCACCACCACCTCGAGGAAGTGCTCGCGCTTGTCGTCGGGCAGGTCGCGATGGTCGCGCAGGATCTCGGCGAAGGCGCGGATCGAGGTCAGCGGCGTCCTCAGCTCGTGGCTGACCATGGCCACGAATTCGTCCTTGAGGCGGTCGAGCTCACGTAGCCGGTCGTTGGCGTCGCGCAACGCTTCACCGGCGCGCTCGAGCTCGCGGGACTTCTGCGCCAGGCGGCGGTTCATCTCCAGGGTCTCGGAGGTGGTGTCGAGCACGCTCAGCAGCGCCGGCAGGTCGAGGGCTTCGCCGCGCACCACCGAGTCGATCAGCACCCGGGCCGAAGCGCTGCCGAGTGCCCCGGCCAGCGCCCGCTCGGCCCGTGCCACCAGTGCCGCCGAGGCGGGACGGTCGGCCTCCTGGTCGGGTTCCTCGGCGAACACTCTGGCGGCGGTGGCCGCGCCCAGGTAGCGTTCGAGCAGGGCGCGCAGCTCGCCACGCGGCGTGTCACCGGCGTGCCCCATCGAGGCCTGGTCGAGACGGGGATGCAGCGCCTCGGTGAACAGCGCGGCCTGGGTCTGCTCCAGCGGCGACTGGCGCGTGAACAGCGAGACGCCGACCAGCAGGCCGACGTTGGCGATCAGGCTCCACAGCAGCGCGTGGGTATAGATGTCCCAGCCCTCGAGCCCGAACAGCGCATAGGGTCGGAGCCAATCGACACCTAAGGGGCCGTCGGCCAGGAAGCCGGCGTCGAGCCAGCCGGACTGAGCGAAGCCCGGGATCAGCAGCGTCCAGGCCCACACCGCGAAGCCGGCGGCGAGGCCGAGGCCGGCGCCCAGGCGGTTGGCCCCGCGCCAGTAGAGGCCGATCAGCAGCGCCGGGGTGAACTGCGCGGCGGCGGCGAAGGACACCAGACCGATGGTGACCAGGCTGTAGGCGTCGCCGACCAGCGCATGATAGCCGTAGCCCAGCAGCAGGATGGCCAGGATGGCCAGACGCCGCACGCCGAGCACCCAGCCGGCCAGTGCGCCCCGGCCGCCGCGGGGCAGCCGGCGGGTGCGCAGCAGCAGCGGCATCACCAGCTGGTTGCTGACCATGGTGGAGAGCGCGATGGTCTCGACGATCATCATGCCGGTGGCCGCCGACAGGCCGCCGATGAACACCAGCAGCGGCAGCCCTTCGGCGCCGGCGGCCAGCGGCAGGGTCAGCACGAAGCCGTCCGGGTCGCCGCCGCTGCCTTCCAGCAGACCGGCCAGGGCGATGGGCAGCACGAACAGGTTGATCGCCAGCAGGTAGAGCGGAAACAGCCAGGCCGCCCGGGTGATGTGTCGCTCGTCGACGTTCTCCACCACCATGACCTGGAACTGGCGCGGCAGGCCGAGGAAGGCCAGGAAGGCCAGCGCCAGGGTGCCGACCCAGCCGAGCGCGCCGCCCGGCACCGCCGCCAGCCCCAGCACCTCGAGCAGTGCCGGACTGTCGCCGACCCGGGCGAACAGGTCGCCGGGCCCGCGATAGAGCGCGAAGACCGTGAACACGCCGACCGCCAGGAAGGCCGTGAGCTTGATCAGCGATTCGAAGGCGATGGCGGCGACCATGCCCTCGTGGCGCTCGCTGGCGTCCAGATGGCGGGTGCCGAACAGAATGATGAAGACCGCCAGCACCAGCGCCACCCAGAACGACTTGTCGGCCCAGAAGGCGGCGCTCTCGGCGCTGCCGCCGGTGGCCTCGGGGTAGCCGACCAGCACCGCGTGACTGACGGTGATGGCCTTGAGCTGCAGGGCGATGTAGGGGGTGATGCCGATCAGCGCGATCAGCGCCACCAGGGCGCCGAGCCCGCTGCTCTTGCCGTAGCGGGCGCTGATGAAATCGGCGATCGAGGTGAGGCGCTGGGCCCGGGCGATGCGCACCATCTTGCGGGTCACGAAGGGCGCCAGCAGCATGGCCAGCGTCGGGCCGAGATAGATCAGCAGGAAGCTGGGACCGGTCTCGGCCGCCCGGCCGACGCTGCCGTAGAAGGTCCAGGCGGTGCAGTAGACGGCGATCGACAGCGCATAGATGGTGGGCGAGCCGATGATGGAGCGGCCGCGTTCGGCGCGACGGTCGCCCCAGGCGGCGATCACGAACAGCAGCGCCAGGTAGCCGAAGGCCACGCCCAGCACGGTCCACTCGCCGCGCAGGCTCATTCCCGGTGCCCGCCTTCCAGCAGCCAGGCGGCCATCGCGATCACCGCGCCCCAGGCGAGGAACACGTAGAGGGTCAGGGCGCCAGGCCCCAGTCGCCCGGTGATCAGCAGCAGCGGCGGGGCGAACAGCATGGTGGCCAGCACGACCAGGGCGATCAGGCGTTCCTTGCGACGGCGCGGCATCATGAGGCGCTGGCGTCCTCCCGGTCGAAGGCGCTGGCTTGCAGAGCCAGCACGGCGTCCAGGGTGTCGATGCTCCGGGCCTCGAGCCTCGGCAGCAGGGCCAGCCATAGCTCGGCGGTGACCCGGGCATCGCCCAGGGCGGTGTGCCGGCTGCCCGGCGGGAAGCTCAGCCCGTAGCGCTCGGCCAGTGAATCCAGATCGTGGCCGTCGAGACTCGGGTCCAGCCCCCGGGAGATCAGCAGGGTGTCGAGCACCGGCATGTCGAGGCGCACGCCGCCGTCGGTCGGTTGCAGCGCCAGCAGGTCGAAGGCGGCGTTGTGGGCCAGCAGCACGGCATCGCCGACGTAATCGCGAAAGCGCGGCAGGGCGACGGAGGCGGGTGGCGCGCCGGCCACGTCGGCGTCGGTCAGGCCGTGGATGGCGGTGCTGGCGGGCGGAATCGGCCGGCCGGGATCGACGCGAAGGTCGAAGGTCTCGCTGGCCAGCAGCCGGGCGTTGACGATGCGGCAGGCGCCGATGCTGATCACCCGGTCACCGCGTCGCAGCTCCAGGCCGGTGGTCTCGGTATCGCAGGCGACCACCTCCAGCGCGCGCAGCGGGCGAGCGGCGAGCTCGGCGTCCGGCGGCGGCAGTTCGGCGATGCCGAAGTCGTGGAATTCGGGCCGTGGCGGCTGGGCCGGCCGAGGGCCACCCACGCGCTCCAGCGTGGGCAGCGGCAGCCGCAGGCGAGCGTGAGCGCCGTCTTCATCGGCCAGGCTCCAGGCATCGCTGGCATGCTGGCGCAGCACCTCGCCGAGGGTCGGGGCCAGCGGCAGGGCCTCGAGGCGCTCGCCTCGCCAGGCCGACAGATCGCGTTCGCTGAGCGGTGAGCCTTTCCAGCACAGGTCGAGGTAGGCGCGCTGGTTGCCGAGGCAGACCTCACCGTCGAAGCGTGTCTCGCCGGTGCGCTCGGCCAGCCGGGTCAGCAGCCTGTGCAGGGCCTCGAGCAGCACCGGGGCGTCGCCCTTGAGCCAGGCGGGCATGCCCACCGGCGTGAGGGACGGGCCTCGTTCGGGCAAGCGCTCGGCGAGTGCCGCCCACAGGTCGTTGGACCACAGCGGCGACAGGCGCTCGGCCTGTCGCTGCTGGGCGTCGAGGGTATCGCCGAGCCGCTCCAGTCCCTCGGCCAGGCCGCGCCCTTCCTCGTCGACGACCGCGGCCAGGCGGCGACGCAGGGCCTCGCTGTCGGCGCCGGACAGATGTGCCAGGGCATCGGCGGCGCTGGTCAGGCCGGCGCCGTGGCGACGCAGGGCCGGCAGCAGCTCGGCCAGGGCCGCTCCGGCGCCGAGCTCGTTGTGCCAGGCGGCGGTGGCATCCACCAGCGTCAGCAGGGTCTCGCCCTGGCTCTCGGGGATGCGTCTCAGGGTGGCGCGCAGCCAGCGTTCGTCGTGGGGCACCAGCACTTCACGGGGCGTGGCGTCGCCCGGCAGCTGGCGCAGCGCGTCCTGCAGGCTGTCGGCAGGCAGCAGCCCGTCCAGTCGCTTGCCGAGCCCCAGACAGGGGGTATCGGCGAACAACGCCTCGGCGGCGGGGTTGAACAGCAGCAGCCGGCGGTGGCGATCGCAGAGCAGCAGCGGGGTGTCCAGCACCTGCAGCAGGGCCTCGAGCTCCTGGCGGATGCGGGCGGCGCTGCGCGCGCCTTCGGCGCGGGCGTTGCCCAGCCGGGCGCGATCGTCGCGCCAGGCCTCGCGGATGCGCACCAGATCGGGACCCAGGCCGCTCAGCCATCCTTCCGGCGGGTAGTCGTCCTGGGCATCCGGGTTGGCCACCAGGCGTGCCAGCTGTACCTGAAGATGGCGCAGCGGCGCGAACAGCCGGCGCTCAAGGATCAGGCCGACCAGGAAGATGGTGCCGCCGCCGGAGAGGCTGCCGGCCCATAGCGCCCAGCGGGCCGGGCCTTGCGGCCCGAGCAGGCCGTCCAGCCACAGGGCGAACAGGGCGCCGCCCAGCAGGCTCACGCCGCTGAGCAGCAGCCACAGCCCGATCAGGGTCTGGCGCCGCGGCGGGCCGGTACGCCGCCGCGTCATGGTGCCTCCCGCTCGGAGTCGTTCAGCAGCGCTTCGACGCGCTCGACCAGCTCGCGGGTCGAGAAGGGCTTGGTGACATAGTCGTCGGCGCCCAGGGCCAGCCCCTTCTCGCGTTCCACCTCACGGCCGTGGGCGGTGAGCATGATGATCGGCAGTCGGGCGAGGTCGGGGTCTGCGCGCAGGCGTTCCAGCACGTCGAACCCGCCGATGCCCGGCAGGCTGATATCGAGCAGCACCAGGTCCGGGGTCGCCTCGGCGACACGGGCCAGCGCCGTCTCGCCGTCCGCCGCGGTCGCCACCTCGAAGCCGGCCTGCCGCATCAGAAACTCCAGCGACAGGACGATATTGGGTTCGTCGTCCACCACCAGCACCTTGCGCATGCCACTCCCCCTCTGGACGCATCAACCCGCTGTTTCCCCAAGTCTAGTGGCGGCGCGGAAGGGGGCAAAGACGACCTTGGGCCAAGCCCGTTACACTGGTCGTCCACGACAGGGAGGACGACGCATGATTCGTGTGCATCATCTGGAGAACTCGCGTTCCCAGCGCGTGCTGTGGCTGCTGGAGGAGCTGGGTGTCGATTATGAGCTGGTCGTTTATCGGCGTGATCCCGAGACCATGCTGGCCCCGGCCTCATTGAAGGAGGTGCATCCGCTGGGCAAGTCGCCGGTGATCACCGACGAAGCGCGCGGCGGGCGGGCCATCGCCGAGTCCGGGGCGATCATCGAATATCTGCTCGAGCATCACGATGCCGACGGCCGGCTGGCGCCGCCGGCCGGCAGCGATGAGCGCGAGCGTTATCGCTTCTGGCTGCACCATGCCGAGGGCTCGGCGATGCCGCCGTTGGTGATGCGGCTGGTGTTCTCGCGCCTCGGCAAGCCGCCGGTGCCGGCCCTGGTGCGGCCGCTGGGGCGTCAGTTCGCCAAGGGCGTGGAGCAGAACTTCCTCGGCCCGCGCATCACCGAGCTGCGCGACTACTGGGAGGCCGAGCTCGAGGGGGCGAGCTGGTTCGCCGGCGAGGCCTTCTCGGCGGCGGACATCCAGATGAGCTTCCCGGTGCTGGCCCTGGAGAGCCGCGGCGGGCTCGCGTCGTCGCCACGGCTGAAGGACTTCCTGGCCCGTTGCCGCGAGCGGCCGGGGTATCGGAAGGCGATCGAGCGCGGCGGGGAGTTCTCGCTGGGGTAAGGGCCCGGGGCGGGCGATTCAGGGCAGGAGCCTGGCCTTGAGCCATCCTTCACCGCGTCCCAGCCATTCGTGCAGGGCGCGGGCGCTCTGATGCAGGTGGTAGGCGCTGGGGCGCCAGGCCGCGAGGCCCTCGGCGGGCGGGCTGGCGAACTCGGTCGGGGCCGGCGTCACGCTCAGGCCCGCTCGCTCGAACTCGGCCGTGGCTCGGGGTAGGTGCCAGGCCTGGGACACCAGCGCAACATGGTCGATGCCCTCGGCCGAGAGCATCTCGGCGCTGTGCCGGGCATTTTCCGCGGTATTGGCACTGCGGCCTTCCCGCCAGCGGACCGGCACGTCGAACACCTCGCGCAGGGCGGCCGCCATCAGGCTGGCCTCGGCGCTGTGTTCGTCATGGACCCGACCGCCGCTGACCAGGATCGGCAGGCCGCTCTGGCGATGCAGCCAGGCACCGTAGGCCAGGCGCCGCCAGCTGGCGTTGGACGGGGCGTCGCCCCAGCCGAATTCCGGCGCGTCGTAGTCACGGCCGCCGCCGAGGATCACGATGGCGCTTGCTCGCTCCCCCTGGGCACCGTCCATGAGAGCGCTGATGGCAAGCGGCTGAGGCTCCAGCCCCTGACGCAGGGCATGGCTGACCGTCGGGGTGGCGAGCACGACCAGGCTGCCCAGACCCAGCGCGACCAGCAGCCCGCCGATCACATGCAGGCGCATCCACAGCAGGCCGCCGACCAGGATCAGCCAGGCGTTGAGCAGCGGAGGCAGCAGCAGCGACTCGAGCAGGGCCATGCAGCGTCTCCCTCGCCGGTCGTGTCCGGCGCGTCAGGCCGTGAGTGAAGCGTGACTAGAGTTCCACCTTGTCCGGAAATTCGCACAGATCCTCGATCACGCAACTGCCGCAGCGCGGCTTGCGGGCCACGCAGGTGTAGCGGCCGTGCAGGATCAGCCAGTGGTGGGCGTCCTGGCGGAAGGCCTTGGGGACGTGGCGAAGCAGCTTCTGCTCCACCTCGACCACGTCCTTGCCCTTGGCGATGCCGGTGCGGTTGGAGACCCGGAAGATATGGGTGTCCACGGCGATGGTCGGCTCACCGAAGGCGGTGTTGAGGATGACGTTGGCGGTCTTGCGGCCGACGCCGGGCAGCGCCTCGAGCGCCTTGCGGGTCCGCGGAACCTCGCCGTCGTGCTGCTCCACCAGGATGCGGCAGGTCTTCATCAGGTTCTCGGCCTTGGTGTTGTACAGGCCGATGGTCTTGATGTGTTCCTTCAGGCCGTCCAGGCCCAGCTCGAGGATGGCGGCCGGGGTGTTGGCCACCGGAAACAGCCGGTCGGTGGCCTTGTTGACGCCCACGTCGGTGGCCTGGGCCGACAACAGCACCGCGGCCAGCAGCTCGAAGGGCGTCGACCAGTTGAGCTCGGTGGTGGGCTCGGGGTTGTGCTCGCGCAGGCGGGCGAAGATCTCGTGGCGTTTCTGGGCGTTCATGGCGTCACGGCTGAGGGGCGGTCAATGGGAGGCACGCGCGTCGGCGAGCATGCGCTCGGCACGCTCGATCTGTTCGTGGGCGGCGGCGATGGCCTCGTCGTCGCGCTGGCGTTCGGCGTGAGCCAGCTGCTGGCGGGCGCGACGTCTGGCCTGTTCGGCAGCATGGATGGCGAAGCGACGCTGACGCTCGGCCTGCCGCGCGCTCTTGCCCGCATCGTCGTTCGATGCCTGGGTGCCATCGGCCCCCGCGAGCTGGCGATCGATGTCGGCCAGGCGCTGGCGAAGCTCCGCGTCGCGACGGTCGAGCTCGTCGCGCTTGTCGGGCGCGAGATCGCTCGCCTGGCGCTGGCGATCCAGTCGCTTGAGGCTGGCGACCAGGCTGACCCGGCTGGCGCGCAGGGCACTGGAGGACGCTGCCGGGGCCTGGGGCTGCGTCGCCTTGGGCGCCTGAGGTTGGGCCTGACGTGGAGACCGGGGCGGCGCGGCCTGTCTGGCGCTGCGCTGGCGCCGCCGTTCACGCCTGGCGTCTTCCTCGCGGACTAGACGCGCGTTGCGCGCCTCGAAGCGGCGACGGCCGCGCTCGGCGCGCCGGGCCAGGTAGGCGTCCTGCTCGGCCTCGCCGTCGGCGGCCTGCCAGTCCGGATGCGGCAGCAGGTCGATGCAGTCGACCGGGCAGGGGGCCACGCAGAGTTCGCAGCCGGTGCATTCGGCCTCGATCACCGTGTGCATGTGCTTGGCGGCGCCGAGGATGGCGTCCACCGGGCAGGCCTGGATGCACTTGGTGCAGCCGATGCACTCGGCCTCGCGAATCCGCGCCACCAGCGGCGACTGGGCGGGCTGCTCCAGCGGCACCTCGGCACGGCCGGTCAGCTCGGCCAGCCGCACCACGGTGGCCTGGCCGCCGGGCGGGCAGCGGTTGATCGCTTCGCCTTCCGCGATGGCCTGGGCGTAGGGACGACAGCCGTCGTGGCCGCACTTGCCGCACTGGGTCTGCGGCAAGGCGGCGTCGACGGCCTCGATCAGGGCGGGCTGCGTCATGCCCGGTTCAGCTCACGCGCTGGCCGGGCTGGGCGCCGGAGTGAGGCTCCAGCAGGTAGATGCCGTCGTCGTCGCCGGCGGCCAGCACCATGCCTTCGGAGACGCCGAAGCGCATCTTGCGCGGCGCGAGGTTGGCGACCATCACCGTCAGGTGACCTTCCAGGGCCTCCGGGGCGTAGGCCTTGCGGATGCCGGCGAAGACGTTGCGCGTCTCGCCGCCCAGGTCCAGGGTCAGCTGGAGCAGCTTGTCGGCGCCCTCGACGTATTCCGCCTTGGCGATGCGGGCGATGCGCAGGTCGACCTTGGCGAAGTCGCCGAAGTCGATCGTCTCGGCGATGGGATTGTCGGCCAGCGGCCCCTTGGGGGTGTCCTTGAGCTTCTGTTCTTCCACCAGATCCTCCTTGGACGCCTCGATCATGGCGTCGATGCGATCACGCTCGACCCGGGTCATCAGCGGCTTGAACTTGGCGATCTCGTGGTCCACCAGCAGCTCCTGGCGGCTGTCCCAGGCCAGGGAGTCGAGCTTCAGGAAGGCGCGGGCGCCTTCGGCCATCTCGGGCAGTACCGGGGCCAGGTAGACCATCAGCTGGCGGAACAGGTTGATGCCCACCGAGCAGATGTCGAGCACTTCCTGCTCGCGGCCTTCCTGCTTGGCCAGCACCCAGGGCTCGGCCTCGGCAATGTAGGTGTTGGCCTCGTCGGCGAGCTCCATCACCTTGCGCATGGCGCGGCCGAACTCGCGGGCCTCGAAAGACTCGGCGATCTCGTCGCCGGCAGCGACGAAGCGGGCGACGCGCTGGGGCTCGGCGCAGTGGGCCGAGAGCTTGCCGCCGCCAAGCTTCTTGACGAAGCCGGCGCAGCGGCTGGCGATGTTGACGACCTTGCCGACCAGGTCCGAGTTCACGCGCTGGGCGAAGTCCTCGAGGTTGAGGTCCAGGTCATCGACGCCGGCGGTCAGCTTGGCGGCGAAGTAGTAGCGCAGGTACTCGGGGTTCAGATGCTCGGCGTAGGTCGCGGCCTTGATGAAGGTGCCGCGCGACTTGGACATCTTGGCGCCGTTGACGGTGACGAAGCCGTGGCAGTTCACCGCGGTCGGCGTGCGCATGCCGGCGCCGTGCAGCATGGCCGGCCAGAACAGGGCGTGGAAGTAGACGATGTCCTTGCCGATGAAGTGATAGACCTCGGCGTCGGAGTCCTCGCGCCAGTAGGCGTCGAAGTCGAGACCCTCGCGCTCGCAGAGGTTCTTGAAGCTGGCCAGGTAGCCGATGGGCGCGTCGAGCCAGACGTAGAAGTACTTGCCCGGGGCGTCGGGGATCTCGAAGCCGAAGTAGGGCGCATCGCGGGAGATGTCCCACTCGTTGAAGCCGGACTCGAACCACTCCATCAGCTTGTTGCGGATCTGCGGCTGGACGTGGTCGTCGTCGATCCAGCCCTGCAGGAAGGCCGCGAAGTCGGGCAGCTTGAAGAAGTAGTGCGTGGAGCTGCGGACTTCCGGGGTGGCACCGGAGATCGCCGAGACCGGGTCGATCAGCTCGGCCGGGGTGTAGGTGGCGCCGCAGGCCTCGCAGTTGTCGCCGTACTGATCCTCGGCCTTGCACTTCGGGCAGGTGCCCTTGATGAAGCGGTCGGCCAGGAACAGGCCCTTCTCCGGATCGTACATCTGCTCGATGTCGCGGGTGGCGATGTGCCCCTGATCGCGCAGCCGGGTGTAGATCAGCTCGCTGAAGTGGCGGTTTTCCTCGGAGTGGGTCGAGTGATAGTTGTCGAAGGCCACCCCGAAGCGCGAGAAGTCGGCCTGGTGTTCCTGGCTGACGCGGTCGATCAGCGCCTGGGAGGTGATGCCCTCCTGTTCGGCGCGCAGCATGATGGCGGTGCCGTGGGCATCGTCGGCGCAGACGTAGTGGCAGTCATGACCGCGGCTCTTCTGGAAGCGCACCCAGATGTCGGTCTGGATGTATTCCAGCAGGTGGCCCAGGTGGATGGCGCCGTTGGCGTAGGGCAGGGCGCTGGTGACCAGGATCTTGCGCGGGGCGATGTTCGACATGGTGGCTCAGAGGTTCCCGTAGACGTGGAGCACGGCGGCCGACTCGACGCCTGGGCGAAGTCGAGGCCGTCATGCGGATATCCGTGAAATCAGGCCCGGATTGTAGCATTTTCCTCGCCGGCTGCATCCGCCCTGGCCCTTGCCGGCTCGGGCTCGGGCCGGGCCTCCAGGAGGCCGGGGGATGGCGTGTCGAGCGTGAGCGGGGTGGTCAGTGAGGCCCCTTGGCCCGGCTCGCCACCCAGGGCGGGATGCGTTCGGCGGGCATGGGGCGGGCGATGGCATAGCCCTGGGCCTGGGAGGCGCCCAGCTCGAGCAGACGCTGGCAGTGTGCGGGTGACTCGGCGCCTTCGGCGATCACGTCGAGCCCGAGTCGTGCGCCGATCTGGATGATGCTCTGGACGAGGGCGGCGTCGCGCTCGTCCTTCAGGATGGCGCCGACGAAGCGCTTGTCGATCTTGAGGGCGTCGATGGGCAGCTCGCGCAGATGCGCCAGCGACGAGTAGCCGGTGCCGAAGTCGTCCAGGGCGATGCACAGGCCCGAGTGGCGGCAATGCTGGAGCGTACGGGTGATGGCGTCGAGATCCGCCACGGCGGCGCTTTCCTGGAACTCTATCTCCAGCAGGCGCCGGTCCAGCCCGGGGTGGCGCGCCAGGGCCGCCGTCAGCCGATCGCAGAACTCGGGCAGGGCCAGGTCGTTGGCGCTGGCGTTGAAGCTGATGCGCAGGGCGAGCCCCTGGCGCTGCCAGTCCGCGAGCTGATGCAGGACCCGTTCGACCACCCAGTCGCCGAGAGGCGCCTCGAGACGACTGCCGAGCAGCTGGGGCAGGAAATCATCGGGTTCCAGAAGTCCATGCTCGGGATGCTCCCAGCGAATCAGGGCCTCGAGACCACAGGCCTCGCCGCTGAGCAGATTGACCCTGGGCTGATAGTGGAGCCGGAACTCGCCGTCACGGAAGGCCTGTTCGAGGCGGTCCAGGCGCCGACGGCCGGGCGACCAATCCTCGCGCTCTTCGGGATCGAACAGGGCATAGCGGTTCTTGCCGCCGCGCTTGGCGCAATACATGGCCTGATCGGCATGGCGCAGCAGGATGCCCGCCTCCGCATCGTCCTGGGGAAACAGGGTGATGCCGATGCTGGTGGAGATGCGTACCAGCGAGTCGTCCAGGGGGATGGGCCTGGCGATGAGGTAGCGGACTCGCTCGACGATCCGCAGGCATTCCTCGCGGTCCTCCAGGTCAGTCAGCAGCAGGGCGAACTCGTCGCCGCCCAGCCGGGCGAGCACATCATCGGCGCGAATGGCCTCGCGTAATCGTTGGCCGATCGTGATCAGCACCTGGTCGCCAGCCGCATGGCCCAGGCGGTCATTGATCGGCTTGAAGCCGTCCAGATCGAGGAAGCACACCGCCAGCAGCGTGTCGTCACGACGGGCCCTTGGCAGCGCGTCCGCGAGGTGTTCGGCGAAGTGGCGGCGATTGGGCAGCTCGGTCAGCACGTCGTGTCGTGCCAGGTGGCGCAGTTCGTCCTGGTGGCGCTTGAGATGGGTGATGTCGGAGAAGGTGGCGACGTAGTGGAGTGCCCGGCCCTGGTCATCACGTACCACAGAGGCCGAGAGCATGAGCGGGTAGGCCTCGCCGCTGCGCCGGTAACCGACGATCTCGCCCTTCCAGCTGTCTTCCACGTCCAGGTGGCGGCAGATCGCCTCGTAGGTTTCCGCGTTGTGCTGTGCGGTGCCCAGCATGCCGGGGGTCAGGCCCAGCACGTCCTGCCTGGCATAGCCGGTGATGCGAGTGAAGGCAGCGTTGGTGTCGCAGATGCGCCGCTCGGCATCGGTGATCATGATGGCGTCGGAGCTTGACTCGAAGACGCTGGCGGCGAGACGCCGCTGGTTCTCCGCCTGGCGCTGTTCGGTGATGTCGTGGCCGATGCAGATCATGCCGCCGCACGGCAGGGCGACGTTGGCCCACAGGGTGGTGAGTCGTCGCCCTTCGCGGGTCGTCGGTGTCCACTCGCGAAACCGCGAGCCGTCAATGGACGACAGGCCGGCCACGACCGCCCGGTATTCCGCCGGATCGGGATAGAACAGCGCCAGCGGGTTGGGGTGGTTCATCACCTCATCGGCCGTCCAGCCGAAGACCCGTTCGCACTGATGGTTCCAGAGGATGCAGTGCCCCTGTTCATCGAAACCGTCGATCATGATCGGGGCATGACCGAACAGTCGCTCGACCAGCGCCAGCACGTCATCGCGCCATTCGCCCGGTCCCGCGGATGCCTCGAGTGTCTCGAGGGTATCGGCGAGGTGAGCGAGCGGGTGACGCCTGGACGGCGGATTGGAACCCATATCCATATCAGGCAACCCACGGAGTGAAGTGTCCTCACTATAGTGGGACGCCGCGGGGCCTGCCTCGGTCTGGAGCAGGAGATCGCTCCATCGACGACTCGTAAAATAGGACTAGCGTACGCCGGGACCGGGACCTCAGGCGTCGGGTCGGTGCTGATAGACGCCGAAGTGATGCAGGCCGCGGTCGGCGAGGTGAAGCGCCTGCATGCGGCTCATCACACCCTGGTCGCAGTACAGCAGGTAGTGCCGGTCCGTATCGAGCTCGGCGGCGCGATCCTGCAGCTCGTAGAACGGAATCTCGATCAGCGGCACCTGAGCGGCTGCTTCGGGCAGCGTCAGGGGCGCGGCTTCGCGCTCGTCGGCGCGGCGGATGTCGATGATGCAGGGCGTGTCGAGCGAGGTGAGCTCCTCGGGCGTCTGCACCATCGAGACCTCGGCCGGCGCAGGCTCGCGCTCCAGCACCTCGTCGATGCGCTTGATGATCGCCGCCTCGATGGCGTCGTCGAGCACCCGGTCGTCGAAGTCGCGCTCGGCCGCCAGCACGTCGTCCAGCGGCGCCTTGTTGTGCGGTCGCCGCGAGATCACGCCGCAGTACTCGGGCATCGATTCGGCGATGCGAGCGGTGTCTATCTGCCGTGCCCGGTCGATGATGTCCTGCTTGTCGTCGGTGAGCACCGGGCGCAGGATCGGTCGCTCGCTGACGTCGTCGATCACCGCCAGGTTGGCCAGGGTCTGGCTGGAGACCTGGGCGATGGCCTCGCCGGTGACCAGTGCCGGGATACGCAGCCGCTGCGCCATGCGGTTGGCGGCGCGGATCATCAGCCGCTTGAGCACCACGCCCATCAGGCCATCCGGAATGGTGCGCAGGATCTCGCCCACCACGCCATCGAAGGGCACCGAGATGAACTTCACCTTGTGGGAAACGCCGTAGCGTGCCCAGAGATGGTGGCTGACCTCGCGCACGCCGGTCTCGTGGGCCGGGCCGCCCAGGTTGAAGAACAGGAAATGGGTCTTCACGCCGCGGCGGATCATCTTCCAGGCCGCCACCGGTGAATCGAAGCCGCCGGACATCAGCGCCAGGGCCTGCCCCTGCACGCCCAGCGGATAGCCGCCGAGTCCCTTCCAGCGTGCCCGGATCACCTGCAGGCGCCGATCGTTGAGCTCCACCGGCACCACCACCTCGGGGTGCTTGAGGTCGACGCGGGCATTCGGGGTGGCTTCCAGCAGGCGGCCGCCGAGGTAACGTTCCATGTCCGCCGAGGTGAAGTCGTGTTCACCGCGGCGCTTGGCCTGGACCCGGAAGCTGTGTCCGGCGATCACCGGGCTCCATAGCGGCACGATATGCTCGGCGGCCTGTTCCAGCGACTCGAAGCGTACTTCCTCGGTGGCCAGCACCTGCTGGATGCCGGGAATGCGGGTGAGGCTGTCTTCGATGGCGGCCGTGGTGTCGTCATCGAGGCCTTCCGGCAGGCGCACCCGAATGGCGTCCCACTGATCCTTGACCCGCACCCGGTCGTCCAGGCGACGCAGAGTGTTACGGATATTGGCCGTCAGGCAGCGCGTCATCTGCTGGCGTACCGAACGGGACTTGATGGTGATCTCGGGATGAAGCTTGAGGAGATAGAGCATGCGAGGCGGCGTTGAAGCGAGGCGTGGAAAAAGGGCGCGCATTGTACCAGCTGGGGGGAAGGCGCGCAGGTCGAGGGAGGCGATGCCGCGGAAGTGTCCCTCGACCCGATGCGGAGTGGCCTCAGTAGAGGGCCTGCTCCTCCCGCACCACTTCCTTGAGCAGTTCCAGGAACAGCCGGTCGGCCTCGGAGTGCTCCTTGGGATCTTCCGGGATGTGCACGCTGGTGGTGTCGGAAATCTCGTTGGCGATCTGGGCCATGACCTGGGTCTGGTCGCCCTCGCCGAGACGCTCGCGGGCGATCGTCAGCGACTGTTCGAGGATCTTGGGGTCCTGCAGCAGCTTCTTGATGAAGCTGCGTAGCTCATTGATGACACGAGTCTTCTGGATCTCCGATGACGACATGCCGATTCTCCTTGGGCGGGCCGTGTGACTGATGCTGCTGACGATAGCACGTTTGGGCTTTCCGGTGAGAGCGGGCGTGGCATCGGCCTCTTTGTAAGCCATGGATTATATTGTGGTAAGCAAATTTCATACATAAACACCATGGCGTCATACTGGCGTATCGTGGGCTTTTGGTTACTATATGTTACAGAGCGTGTGTTAATACGTTCTTCGCAGGGGCTGATCTTTTCGCATGATGGCCTTGACGCCCAAGAAAGGATCAAGTTCGCCATAGGCGGAGCTTGCCTGACCAGGGCCGGCTCTTGCCGGCGGCACAACGACGAATAAATAACAGCCGTGCTCGACCGATGCCGGCTCAGCAAGGGGTGGGAACTGTCATGAAACGCACGAGCGTCACATTGTCTTCGCGCGTCGCGCGAGCGCGCATCGTCCGCGGTCTTGCCGTGGGGACAGGCCTCGCCCTGTTGCCCATTGCTTCGGCCGTCGCCCAGTCCTTGCCTCAGGGGCTGATGTCTCCGGGGTCCAGTGATCTGCAACGTGTCGTGCAGCAAGCGATCAGCACCAATCCCGAGGTGCAGGCGGCCTGGCGCGAGCTTCGGGCCTCGGGGCAGGATCGGCGTGCCGCCTGGGGGAATTACCTGCCCAGCGTGGACGTCAACGCCGGGGTGGGGCAGGAGGATCGCGAGCACGACGGTCGTGGCAGCTACGATACCGACTACGCCGAGGTGGCGCTGACGCAGATGATCTATGACGGTTTCGCCACCAGTAGCGAGGTGGAGCGTCTCGATCGGGCCGAGCTGGTGCGCTACTACGAGCTGCTCGGGGCCAGCGAGGAGGTCTCCCTGGAGGCGGTGCGGGCTTATCTGGACGTGCAGCGCTACCGGGAACTGGTCCGCCTGGCGCAGGATAACTACGCCAAGCACCTGGAAGTCTTCAACCAGATCGAAGAGCGCACGCTCTCCGGGGCGGGGCGTGGGGTCGATCTCGAGCAGATCAGCGGACGCCTGGCGCTGGCCGAATCCAACCTGATGACCGAGGCCTCCAACCTGCATGACGTGACGGCTCGCTACCAGCGTATCGTCGGCGACCTGCCGGCGGCCTCGCTGGCGCCGGCGCCGGACTTCGCCGGTCGCCTGCCCGCCGATGTGGCGTCGGCGCTGGATCTGGCCTTCCAGGGCAATCCCGAGTTCCATGCCGCCATCGAGAACATCGCGGCCTCTCGGGCGGCACGGAGCGGCGAGCGCTCCGCCTTCCATCCGACGCTCGACCTGGTCGCTCGCACCGGCACCTACAAGGATAGCGACAGCGGTACCCTCGACGACGTCGACGAGCGTCAGGACCGCAGCAGCATCGAGCTGGTGGCGAGCATGAACCTCTATCGCGGCGGCAGCGACCTGGCCAGCTTCCGTGCCGCCAGCGAACGGGTCGAGCAGGCCATCAACCTGCGCGAGAAGGCCTGCGTCGACGTGCGCCAGACCACCCAGATCGCCTACAACGACACCCAGCGGCTGCGCGAGCAGCTCGATTACCTGAACCAGCATCGCCTCTCCACCGACCGCGTGCGAGGCGCCTACCAGCAGCAGTTCGACATCGGCCAGCGCAGCCTGCTGGACGTGCTGGATACCGAGAACGAGTACTTCGAGGCCAGCCGCGCCTATGCCAATGCCAGCTATGATGTGGACCTGGCCGACGCCCGCACCCTGGCTGCCATGGGCCAGCTGATGCAGACCCTGGAGGTGCGTCGCGACGACATGCCGACCCTGGCCGAGCTCGGCAGCGATGGGGTCTCCCTCGACCCCGAGACGATCTGTCCGTCTCCGGGGCCCACCGGCTTCACCCTGGCCGACTTCACCGGCGGCATCACGGCGCCGCCGACCCGCGCGCCGGACGTCACGCTCTCGGCGGACGCCCTGTTCGAGATCAACAGCGCCGAACTGAGCATGGCATCGCGCGATGAGCTGCGTCAGCTCGCCGAGCAGATCCGTGGCCGCAATGACCTGGTGCGCGTCTACATCGCCGGTCATGCCGATGCCACCGGCAATGACGCCATCAACGACCCGCTGTCTCGGCGTCGTGCCCGGAGCGTCGGCGACTACCTGGTGAGTCAGGGCGTGGACGCCTCGCTGATCCAGACCGAAGGCTTCGGCTCTCGCCGGCCCGTGGCCACCAACGACACCGTCGAGGGGCGTCGCCAGAACCGTCGTGTGGAGGTCACCCTGGAGCGTGCCGGGGAGAATCTCGACATGGCCGCCTATCGGCCCTAGGACGTGAGGTGGGTGTCGGTCGGGCCCGGCTCGACCGACGTCGCTCTATCGTCTCTACGCAGGGGTGAGAATTGACACAACGTGAAGCGCTCGATGATGGCAGCGGGGCCAGGTCTGCCGTTCAGGACGAGCTGCTCGAATGCCTGCAGAGCATTGCGCTGGCCCACGAACATGACGTCAGCGCCGATGCCTTGACGGCGGGCCTGCCGCTGGAGGAAGGGCGCCTGACGCCTGGCATCTTTCCGCGTGCCGCCGCCCGTGCCGGGCTGTCGGCGCGGATCGTTCGTTCGCGTCTGGTACAGCTCAATCCCGCGCTGTTTCCCGCCGTACTGCTGCTCGAGCCGGGGCGCGCCTGCGTGCTGCTGGCGCTGGATCTCAAGGCGCGCCGTGCCCGGGTGATCTTCCCGGAGCTCGGCGAGGCGGAAACCGAGGTCGACCTGGACGGCCTTCAGGCCAGCTACAGCGGCCAGGCCATCTATGTCAGGCCACGCTTTCGCTTCGATGCCCGCGGCCCCGAGGTCGAGCGCAAGCGCGACCGACACTGGTTCTGGGGCGTCATCCGCGAGAACCGCCGGCTCTACCGCGACGTGCTCGCCGGGTCGGTGGTGATCAACCTCTTCGCGCTGGCCATGCCGCTGTTCGTGCTCAACGTCTACGATCGCGTGGTGCCCAATCATGCCACCGAGTCGCTATGGGTGCTGGCGATCGGCGTCTTCGTGGTGCTGTGCTTCGATCTGGCGCTTCGGCTGATGCGTGGCGCCTTCGTGGACCTGGCCGCGAGCCGGGCCGACGTCAAGCTCTCGTCGTCGCTGATGTCGCAGGTGCTCGGCCTCAGGATGTCCGCGCGGCCGTCATCCACCGGGTCCTTCGCCGCCATGCTGCAGTCCTTCGAGTCGGTGCGCGCCTTCATCGGTTCGGCCACGGTGGTCGGGCTGGTCGACCTGCCGTTCGTGCTGCTGTTCGCCGCCATCATCGCCCTGATCGGCCCGCCGCTGGTGATTCCGGTGCTGGTGGGTGTCGTCTTCGTGCTGCTCTATGCGCTGGCGGCCCAGGGCAAGCTGCACGAGCTGTCCGAGACCACCTGGCGTGCCAGCGCCCAGCGCAATGCCACGCTGGTCGAGTCGATCTCGCAGCTCGAGACCCTGAAGGCGCTGCGCGGCGAGAGCCGGGTGCAGGGCATCTGGGAGCGGGCCTCGGCCTTTCTCTCGCGGACTACCGCCCAGCTGCGCCTGATCAGCTCCTCGGTGAGCAGCGTGGCGCTGTGGACGCAGCACAGCGTGGCGGTGGCGGTCGTCATCACGGGGGTCTATCTGATCATCGCTGGCGAGCTGACCCAGGGCGGGCTGATCGCGGCCTACCTGCTGTCGTCGCGGGCCATGGCGCCGGTGAGCCAGGCCGCGGCGCTGCTGGCCCAGTATCACCAGGCCTCCACGGCCCTGCGCTCACTGGATGGGGTGATGGCGCTGCCGGTGGAGCGCGACGAGGCTCGGCCGTACATCGATCGCCCGGTGGTGCAGGGCGAGCTGCGCTTCGACAAGGTCGCCTTTCGCTATCCCGACGAGCAGCGCGATGCGCTGCGTGAGGTCTCGCTGACCCTCGAGGCCGGCGAGAAGGTCGGCGTGCTCGGGCGAGTGGGGTGCGGCAAGACCACGCTGCACAAGCTGCTGCTGGGACTCTACGAACCCGACGCCGGCGCGGTGCGGCTGGATGGCGTGGACGTGCGTCAGTACGACCCCGTCCAGCTGCGGCGGCATTTCGGCTATGTGCCCCAGGACGTCACGCTGTTTCATGGCTCGTTGCGCGCCAATATCCTGGCCGGTGCCGGCAGCGACGGTGTCGATGACGAATCCCTGCTGAGGGCCATTCGGCTCAGCGGCCTCTCCGGTCTGGTCGACGGCCATCCGGAGGGGATCGACCTCGACGTAGGCGAGCGTGGCCAGCGCCTGTCCGGAGGACAGCGTCAGCAGGTGGCGATCGCCCGGGCGCTGGTGCACGACCCGCAGGTACTGTTGCTCGACGAGCCCACCAGCGCCATGGACCATTCCTCCGAGGAGGCGCTCAAGGCCAGTTTGCAGGAGGTGGCGGCGGGCAAGACGATGCTCATCGTGACCCACCGCACGTCATTGCTGTCGCTGGTGGATCGCATCGTGGTTATCGATGCGGGCAGGGTGGTGGCCGATGGGCCGCGGGACAAGGTGATCGAGGCCCTGCGCAAGGGGCAGATCGGGAGGGCCGGCACATGACCGACCGTTCCCGTACCTCCGAGCAGCGTGGCTTCGAGGCCATCGGCCGCTTCTCCGAGACCGGCGGCAAGCCGTTTCGTCCCTTCATCGACAGGCTGTTCTCGCGGCGCGTCACGTCCGCGCACCTGGATCGCGACTGGGCCAGCGATGCGGACTGGGCGCGGCTCCAGCAGGAGCCGCTGCGCGCGCGCCTGATGCTCTATACCGTGGTGCTGGCCGTGGCCGCCCTGATCGTGTGGGCGGCCTTCGCGCCGCTGGATGAGGTGACGCGAGGCGCCGGCCGGGTGATCCCCTCCAGCCAGCTGCAGAAGGTCCAGTCCTTCGATGGCGGCGTCGTGCAGGAGATCCTGGTCGAGGAGGGTGAAACGGTGTCCCAGGGGCAGCTGCTGATGCGCATCGACCCGACGCGTTTCGTGGCCAACTTCCGCGAGAACCGGGCCAAGGCCGAATCGCTGGAGGCACGAGTGGAGCGCTTGCGCGCCCTGGTCACCGATGAGCCCTTCACGCCGTCGCGGGAACTGCTCGAGGAGGCACCCGACATCGTTGCCCAGGAGCGTGAGCTGTACCGCAACAACCTCGAGGCGCTGGAAGAACAGAAGAGCATCCTCGAGGAGCAGCTGTCCCAGCGGCGTGCGGAGCTGGATGAAGCCCGCTCTCGGCGCGACACGGCCGCGCGGGAGCTGGGCATGGCCGGGCGCGAACTGAACCTGACCCGACCGCTGCTGGATTCCGGAGCGGTTTCCGAGGTCGAGGTGCTGCGGCTTCAGCGTGAGGTGACGCGCGCCCGGGGGCAACGCGACCAGGCCGCGGCTCAGGTCGAGCGCCTGGAATCCTCCATCGAGGAAGCGCAGTCGAAGCTGCGCGAGGTCACGCTCGAGAAGCGCAACGAGTGGCGCGGGGAGTTGTCCCGGACCATGGCGGAGCTGGCGGCGTTGGATGAATCCAGTGCAGGCCTGCAGGATCGCGTGAGGCTGGCGGAGATTCGCTCGCCTGTGGATGGCATCGTCCAGCGCCTGACCCTCAATACCCTCGGTGGCGTGGTGCAGCCGGGACAGGAAGTGGTCGAGATCGTCCCCACTGCGGATGCCCTGCTGGTCGAGGCGCGTATCGCGCCGCAGGATATCGCCTTCCTGCGGCCCGGCCAGCCGGCCACCATCAAGCTGACGGCGTATGACTTCGCCATCTATGGGGGGCTGGAGGCCGAGCTGGTGCACATCAGCCCCGATACCATCACCGATGACGAGGGCGATACCTTCTATCTGGTGCGGGTCCGTACCCTGGAAGGCGGCAGCGAGCACCAGAGACTGGACGTGATACCGGGGATGACCGCACAGGTGGATATCCTGACCGGCAAGCGCACGGTGATGCAGTACCTGCTCAAGCCGGTGCTGAGAGGCTGGCAGGATGCGCTGGGAGAACGTTGATGAAGCAGATCTTCGTATGTCGTGAGAGCGTCTTGATGCCGCGCTGGCGCGAGGCCTTCCCTGATGCGCGCTGCCTCGACGAGACCTTTGCCCTGGAAATGGCATCCGCCGAGGTCCAGGCCTGGGTGGTCATACAGGGAGACACCTGGCCGGTGCTGGTGCGGCAGCTGGCGCAGCAGGGGGCGATCGTCAGTGTGTTGAGCTATGCGCCGGACTCGCGCGAGGCGACCCAGGCCCTCGAGGCCGGTGCGCGGGGCTATGCTCATGCGCTGTCCCCTCCCGAGCTGCTGAGCCAGATGGCCCTGGTCACGGCCCATCAGGGCATCTGGGTGGGGCCCGAGCTCATGGCCCAGGTGGTGGGAGGAGCCTATCGCGCGCTCGGCGGGGAAGAGAGGCTACGCGAAGAGATGCTCGACCGCCTGACCCAGCGTGAGCGTGCCGTGGCGGTGGCCGTGGCGGAGGGCAACAGCAACAAGGCGGTGGCCCGTCTGCTGGGGATCACCGAGCGCACCGTCAAGGCGCATCTCGGTGCCGTGTTCCGCAAGCTCGAGGTGCGCGACCGCATGCAGCTCGTGCTCAAGCTGTCCCATCAGGAACAGAGCGTGACTTGAGCCCTGCCCTGGCGGGTGTTCAGTCCTGCCTCGTTACTTTCTGTTACCTGTCCTTCGGTCCAATACCGGGGGACTGGCCCCTGACCTAGTGTGATGTCATTAGCCACCGGCGTATTCGCGGCAAATGCCGGTTGATGTGACTCCTCAGGGGAAATGAATGATGACCATCGCCACCGTGGTATCCATTACCGGCCAGGCCTGGGCGCGCGACGCCGACGGCAACCTCCGTGAGCTCAGCGTCGGCGACGCGCTTCAGGAAGGAGAGACCCTGGTCACGTCCGATGGTGGGCGAGCCGTGCTGGATTTCGGCGATGGTCTCGAGCCGGCCGTCATCGCCGGTAGTGAAGAGGTCGTGATGACGCCGGACCTTGCGCCGGATCAGGCGACGGCCAGCGAGGAGGCCAGCGCCCAGGATGGGGATATCGCCGCGTTGCTGGCGGCCATCGACGAGGGCGAGGGTGATCTGCTCGAAGGGCTCGATGCCACTGCGGCCGGCGGTGCCGGTGGTGCGGGCGGCGGCGACAGCGGTCACGGCTTCGTGCGTCTGCTGCGCATCAGCGAAAACGTCAGCCCGCTGGCCTTCAACTACGGCGCCAATTCACTCGAGGGGCCGAACCAGGTCGAGTTCGACCCGGCCCTCGTCGCCGAGGAGGACGACTCGCCGACGGTCGATACCCAGGATCTCAACGGCGATGGCGATGTGGTCTGGGAGTCTGCACTGTCTGATGGCAGCGGTGGCGGCAGCCTGACGGCCAGCGGCGCCTTCCAGATCGATACCGGCGTGGATGCACTCGACCTGATCGAAGTGCAGGATGCCAGTGGCGTCTGGATCCCGATCTCTGGCAATGGCACGAACGTGCAGGGTGCCTACGGCACGCTGACGGTGAATACCGACGGCAGTTGGACGTACACGCTGGACGACAACACCCTGGACCATGACGGCGTCGATCAGACCGGCGCGGCCGACCAGGTGCAGGATGCCTTCGCGGTACGAGTCACTGACGACGACGGTGACGTCTCGCCGGAAGCGACCCTGACCATCGACGTCAATGACGACGGCCCGGTGGCCGTCGACGATACCGTGACCGACGAGGTGCCCGAGGATGGCAGCGTCGACATCGATGTCTTCGCCAATGACACCGCCGGGGCCGACGGTGTGGATCTGCAGAGCGGCGTCGGCGTAGCCTCGCAACCCGGCAAGGGCACGGTAACGTACAACGGCGATGGCACCTTCACCTATCAGGCCAATCCCGGCGCCGAAGGCGCCGACAGCTTCACCTACACCATCACCGACGCCGATGGCGATACCGACACGGCGACGGTGAACCTGACCATCGCCGAGGATTCCACCCCCCAGGTCGTGACGCTCGGCATTCGTGCCGAAGGCAACATGGTGTGGGAATCAGCGCTGCCCGATGGCAGTGGTGGCGGCACCACGACGATCAGCGGTACGCCGGAGATCGATACCGGTAACGACCAGCTGGCGCTGATCGAGGTCAAGGACGTCAATGGCGAATGGATCGCGATCGAGGAGGATGGCACCGAGGTGCAAGGCACCTATGGCATCGTGACCGTCGACACCGACGGCAGCTGGCAGTATGTGCTGAGCGATAACACCTTGGACCATGATGTCAGCAATGCCGTCGGCACCAACGATCAGGTGCAGGAACAGTTCGATGTACGCTTCACCGACGACGATGGTGACGTCTCCGATCCCGCGACGCTGACCATCGACGTCAATGACGATGGGCCGACGGCCAACGCCGACACCAACGACGTGGGCGAGGGCGGCAGCGTCAGCGGCAATGTGCTGACCGACGGCACCGCCGACGAATTCGGCGCCGACGGCGCCGAGGCCAATGGCGGCGTGATCGGGGTACGCGCAGCCGGGGGCGATACCAC
>NZ_PXWD01000207.1:0-425 GCF_003011945.1 Halomonas sp. ND22Bw
CGGGAGAGACGCGAAGCGCCGCCTTGCGGATCGTGGCGGAGCGCAATGCGGTCGTGGAGCGTCTGGCGGTCCTCGCCATCCCGGCGGCGACGCGCTTCCCGGCCGATCTGCGCTATCTGGCCGGAGCGTCCAGTCGCACCGGTGAAAGAGGCGAAACCGCCGATGAGCCTGGTTCTCTATCGGCCTGGCTGGCCGATGCGCTTGACGCCAATCCGCGTCGTGGCGCGGTCATGGGACCCCCGCCGGGGCAGGCGGCCATGGCCGTCGCCTTTCCTGTCGTCGTTCTGCCATGACGGGAAATGTCAGATTGGCCAGTCGATCTTACTGCGACGGTAAGTGGGGTTGGGCGTGGGTCTGAGCCACTCTCTGGTCAACGACGTCGCGTCGACGTCCTTGGAGAGGGACCATCATGATCAACCGCAAAG
>NZ_PXWD01000208.1:0-425 GCF_003011945.1 Halomonas sp. ND22Bw
TGTGATGCAGTTGCCTGGCTCAGGTTTCTGGCCTTGCTCGCCCACAATGCCTTGAACGCCGTTCGATGACTGGGTTTGACTAAGGTAGATATTCCTGCCCGGTCCGGGCTTGATGTGGACCTTGTCATACCATGCCGATGACGCGGTCATTGAGTCGAACACGTCCGTGACCAGCATGGGTACAAATGAGAGGTCGGGTGGAGCTTCTGCGCCCGGAAGCGACGACCCCCGGCTCGATCGCGCACGCAGCCGCGCCGCGTCGAGAAGTTCTCTTCCCAGAGCCGACAGCCCTTTCCAGTCGACAGCCTCTCCGCCGTCCTCACACATCTTGATCGGAACCATCACCTTCTGACGGCGCAGTCTGTGGAGAGTCAGCTTGTAGCCAAAGCCAAACTTGGGGACGCACTGGTGGGTGATGATAGCGG
>NZ_PXWD01000209.1:0-425 GCF_003011945.1 Halomonas sp. ND22Bw
GAGATCGGTACGGTCTGCACGCTTTCCGCGCGGCGCGTCGCGGTGACGACGATCTCGCCCAGCCCGGCGTCCTCCTGCGCCATGGCGGCCGGCTCCGAACTGGTCTGCGCCGAAGCGGCAGCGGCGAAAGCAATCGGCGTCAGAAAGGTGGTCGCGCCCAGAGCGCAAAAATGCGCGGCACGTGAACGGCAACGAATGGCCATGCGTAAAATCCCCCGATTACGCGTTGTTTGGCCTCTCCGGGTGCACGTCCGTTCGGGTGTGTTCCCCGCATCGGATCTCTTGCCTTGTCACCACCTGCGCTGTCAGCGAAACCCGCCCCGACTGCGGCGTACAGAAGCTCCTTCCCTCACGCGCGAAGCGCGGAGGGTTGCCGATGATCGCCCGTCGTGCCGTTCCCCTGCAGGACGATTCGCCGTCGTCGT
>NZ_PXWD01000210.1:0-425 GCF_003011945.1 Halomonas sp. ND22Bw
AAAACGCCCGCAACCAATTGGTCGCGGGCGTTTCGTGAAAAGAACGTCAGACAGTTGCCGGAGTGTTCTCGTCTAACTTCGGATCTTCGTTCGCGATTCGCTTGTTGCGAATGAGGCTGCTGATGAAAGCAGCGCCGATCAAGAAGACACCGACCAGGCCGGTGATGATCTCGTTGATGTGAACGCCGATGGACACCATCAAGATGACGGCCAGAGCGCCGATGGCCCAGTGCGCACCGTGCTCGAGGTAGACGTAATCGGAGAGCGTGCCCTTGCGGACCAGGAAGACCGTGATGGAACGGACGAACATCGCGCCGACGAAGCCGAGGCCGAGGGCGATGATGATCGGGTCTGCCGTGATGGCGAATGCGCCGATGACGCCGTCGAAGGAGAAGGACGCGTCGAGGACCTCGAGGTAGAGGAAC
>NZ_PXWD01000211.1:0-425 GCF_003011945.1 Halomonas sp. ND22Bw
CCTGTCCAAGGTCTATAATGACGCCTGGCTGGCGGATCAGGGTCTGGGCGAGCGCGAGCTGCATGGCGACCTGTCGGACCTGATCAACCGCAAATACGAGAAGGGCGATGTCGTCGTCGCCGGGCCGGGCGACACCCTGGACACCGCCTTCAAGCGCATGAAGGGCGCCGACGTATCGCAACTGCCGATCATCGAGGATGGCCGTCTGGTCGGCATCCTGGATGAGAGCGATCTGATCCGCATCATGAACACCGACGAGATCACGCGGAAGGAGCGGTTCGCCAAGCCGGTGGCCTCGGCCATGACGCGCGATCTGGACACGCTTCAAGTCAATGAGCCGCTGGACGCCCTGATCCCCGTCTTCGACCGCGACCGCGTTGCCATTGTGCTGGACGGCGAGCGGTTCGTCGGCCTGATCACCCGCA
>NZ_PXWD01000212.1:0-425 GCF_003011945.1 Halomonas sp. ND22Bw
CGACGTCGACCAGCAGGCGGGGCGAGTTCGGTTCGTAGTTCAGACGCGGGCGCGAGAAGCCGGGGTTGGCCTGGGCCGCGGTCAGGATCGGCTGAAGCCAGTTGTAGATCTGCTGATAGTCGCTGCCCGTGGCGATCAGTTCGATGGAGTTGGAGTTGCCGCCGCCGCGCTGGAAGGCGCCGGGCGTGGAGGTGTTGACCTGGGCGTCCGTCTGGCCGCGCAGCTTGCCGTTCAGCTCCTGCGCGATCTGGGCGGCCGTGCGGTCGCGCTTGGACCAGTCGGCCAGGGTCAGCACCGCATTGCCCGAGTTGAACCCGCTGCCGCCGAAGCCGGGCGCGGAGACCAGATAGCTGTCCGCCTCGCCGCTGGCCTTGTATTCCGCCAGCAGCGGCTCCAGCACGCCGCGCACCGCGCCGCCGGCGCCG
>NZ_PXWD01000213.1:0-424 GCF_003011945.1 Halomonas sp. ND22Bw
TCGATCGTTGCCGGCGATTTGGCATCTTCCTTGGACTTTTCCGCCCATTTCCGGCCGGGATGGAGCGTGTCCCACGGCGAGCGCTTATTGGCTCGGGTGGTCGCGTCATATCCATGCTTGCCCAAGCCATAGAGTATGCTCGTCTCGATGTTACAAATCGGTCGGAACAGATGGATCATGTAATCCTCGGCCGCCGTTTCCCAGCCGCTCTGAACGACCAGCGATCGGAACTGAAAGTCGGCAAGGTCGAGCGTGGTGATGGCCGTACCGATGTTCTTACGGTGGTCTGAAAGACGCCCACAAAGCCGCGGCCCCTGCTCCAGCGGGGTACGGGCATTGTTGATCGCGGGCGCGGCCTGGCCGACGTAGATTGGCGTCTCGCTTCCGCTGATGGGCGCATACAGCGGAAATGGGCCGTTGTAGT
>NZ_PXWD01000214.1:0-422 GCF_003011945.1 Halomonas sp. ND22Bw
CTTCGAGGAGCCGATGCGGCAGGCCGGCGCGGCGGCGCGCGTGCTGTTGTGCAAAGCGGCGTCGCGGCGCTGGGACGCCGACTGGGAGGAATGCGACACCGCCGGCGGCTTCGTGGTGAACGGCGCGCGCAAGCTGCGCTTCGGCGAGCTGGCGGAGGCCGCCGCGAAGGAGGCGCTGCCCGACGAACTGCCGCTGCGCATCGGTGAGGAAGGGCGGCTGTCGGGCCAGCCGCTGCCGCGGCTCGACGCCCCCGCCAAGACCGACGGATCGGCCAATTTCGTCGCCGACATCCGCCTGCCCGACATGGTGTTCGCCAGCATCCGTCAGGGGCCGCGCCCGCGTTCCCGGCTGCTGTCGGTGAACCGCGCCGCGGCGGAACGCGTGGCGGGCGTGGCGGGGATCGTCGAGACCGATCATTGGG
>NZ_PXWD01000215.1:0-422 GCF_003011945.1 Halomonas sp. ND22Bw
CGAGTGTTGCCGATATCGGCAAGTCCGACGCGAGTGTCGTCGTTTCCAAGGAGCAACTGTTTCCGCAGTGGCTCGTGGCGAAAGGCCTACTGAAGCGGTCTCAGCTCGCCACGAGCTACGACGGAGCTCCCTCGCGATTTGTCGGTGACCCGACCATCGCTCAGCAAGGATTCGCGAATTCGGAACCGTACACGTACGAGAAGGAGACGCCGGCGTGGGACAAGCCGGTTTCCTATGACCTGCTGAAAGATTCGGGTTTCGACATCTACGCGTCCAATGTTTCCGTTCGTGCCGACAAGGTCGAGACACTCTCCCCGTGTTTGAGCAAGCTGGTTCCGATCATTCAGCAGGCCACCGCGGACTACATCACTGCGCCGGATACGGCGAATGCTGCCATTGTCGACGTCGTCTCGCAGGACGTG
>NZ_PXWD01000021.1:0-7172 GCF_003011945.1 Halomonas sp. ND22Bw
CACCAGTCTCTGGACTATGTGGCACCCCGAGCACACCCCGCATTAGCTGCGTAGGGTGTGCAGAAACCAGGGGGTCACTACACGACTCTTTAGCCGCCTCCTGTCTTAATTTTGGAAAATTACATTCCAAACATAAGTCAACGATACCTCTTATCTGTTCAACACTTGCCCCATAGTGAACATCCCCTTTCGCATTAATAGCGACTCCACCATCTGTAACATCTTGTCGATTGTGTTCCCCTCCAAAAGCCATCGGTCACTCCTTGTCTTCCGTGACATTTAAATGAGCATCTCTTCCTGCATGCACAGCGACACCACCTTTAACCTTCTGATTAACGACGGTTCTTGTAGAGCGAGAAAAATGCTTCCTAGAGACAAACATTGATACTAAGACAACAAGAGACGCTAATAGCGCAGCAAAACTAGCAAAGCCAGGTTCAAACAAAGCCCATAGCAAACAGAGGAGGCTTGACAATATGGAAAGGAAAATAAGCATTTCGCTCCTCATACAAATAATTTATCAAGAAACCCGCCCAATCCGAATCTCACACCGCCCCAGGATCTCCACGTCCTTCATGTCCTGTGGCTTGATCAATTCCTTCTCATAGCGCGGGTTGTCGCTGATCAGCAGCCAGGCGCCGCCGGCGACGCGCTGCAAACTGACTAAAAATACAGTTCAACCTCTGTTTTTCCTTTTCAACATTGCAGCAGCAAAAGGCTTACCATCACCTGTCAAATGGCTACCATCTTCTGCTGTAGTGCCCGTATCCTCACCAAATATTACGGGGCCATACATCTGTTCCTGAAACTCAACAATTGCTGTTCCTATCCCTTGCCTAAGGTATTTACCACCACAACCTTCCAGGAACATATTCGTCACTTTATAGCCAGAAGATAGCATGTAATCACAGCCCTCTTCAAAGAGTTCAAAATCGAAACTACCAACTTTGCAGACAACCTCGGCATCAGGCGATGCTTCAGAAATAAGAAAAGCCTCAGTTTTATCACCCGAGGCTTCTATAAGAACATTCGCGCCACTCAACAACTCAAGAACAATCTTGCCATCGTCTTCAGCAGAATCGTCCACTATAACAGCCTTACCCATAATCACCCCTTATCCCTATCTGCAACTGCCTCTCTCTTGTCTTCAGGCAGCATTTCATAAAGCTCTCTTGCACGAGCATACTTAGTAATCCGATCCTGAACTATAAAGTTCATCATTTCGAATGCTTTAGCCACACCTTCCTCGAGTTCATCATCCTGAATCTCGCCTGGATGAACTGACTCATTCCCTATGATACGCACGGCATCCAGTGCCATTTGAACCTCTTCAGGAAGGCCGTCTTGAACAAGCTGACCAATAGCTTTATTGATATTATTACTCTTACCCAGATAAATGCATAACTTTTGCAAGGAAAGCCTTAGAAGTGCTGCTGCGGCCTTAGCTGAATGAGGCATCACCGCTCTGGCTTCAAGATAGTCAGCCCGAGAACTTTCTGGCATATCCGGGTGCGGCATAGGCAAAGAGGTAGTCATGGGAAAAATCAGTTGCCTAGAATTCTCGCCTTGATGACGATCAAACCAGAAGCTTTTCTCAAAGCAATGCTGGCATTCAGCCATATCCAAAAAATTGTTTACCGTACCTTGTATCGCCAAGGGCGCCCATTTCATTTGAGAAAACACGCCACAATAAAAACAAGTGAAAGATTTTTTATGGTGCTCAGCAGGAACAAAGCTCATAACAACTCCATTTATTACAAAACCCGCCCAATCCGAATCTCACACCGCCCCAGGATCTCCACGTCCTTCATATCCTGCGGCTTGATCATCTCTTTCTCATAGCGCGGGTTGTCGCTGATCAGCAGCCAGGCGCCGCCGGCCACGCGCTGCACGCGCTTGATGCGCCGCTCGCCGTGCACGAGTAGCAGGAACACCCCTTCGGGGCGCGGCTGCTGCGATCCACCAGCACCCAGTTGCCGTCAGCCAGGGTGCCGTCCATCGAATCGCCGCGCACCTTGATGCCGACCACCTGGCCCGGATCGAGGCCCTGGGCGGCGAGCTGCTCGGTGGGAAAGTACATCGTCGACTCGACTTCCTCCCGCTCGAGCGAACGGCCATCGCCGGCGGCGTGAATACATTCGAGAAGAAAGCGCGCCTCAATAACCAACGTCCACTCACAACACTTAGGAGGACACTACCTAAGAGAGATACGGCTGTCATGCCCGAATTAGCGATCACCGACCAAGGTGGATGTGTGGCTGAGGGTTGTGCGAGGGCCTGGGAAAGGACGGTCGTCCTGAGGGATACCGCTATGGGCCGGGGAATCTGGGCGCTGGGGATACGCCAAGGCGTGAGATAACGGGGGATACAGACACAAAAAAGCCGCTGATGGCTCAGCGGCTTTCTTAGAATTCGTGGCGGAGGGGGAGGGATTCGAACCCTCGAAGCCTTTCGACTTACACACTTTCCAGGCGTGCTCCTTCGACCACTCGGACACCCCTCCGCATTTTGGCTCTCGAACCGTTTGGCTTGCTGCCTTTGCCTCGAGAACGGGGCGTATATTATCCACTTAAGTCCGTGTACGCAAGTGGTTTTTTCGATTTCTTGCAGATCAGGCCCGGCAGCTCAGCCTGCCGGGCGGACGGCGTAGTCGCCGCGGGCCTCGAGACACAGGGTCTCGCCGCAGTACAGGCGCTGCACCAGGGCGATGCGCCCCCTGCCCCGCTCCGCCAGACGCTCCTCAAGACGCGCCGGGCCGTCCTCGCTCTCCGGCGTGCAGACCAGCCGATAGTCGCCGGTCACCGGCGCCAGGAAGCGCTGGCTGGCCTCCGCCACCACCACATCACGGTCATAGCCGTGTCGCCGCAGCCAGAGCGTGGCCCAGCACCAGCCGAGCAGCGTGGTCTGGGCGGTCAGGGCGCCGCCGAAGCCGGTGCCCTTGTCGTTGAGGCTCGGGGCGATGGCGAGCCGCCATTCCAGCGCCTCGCCGTCGCGCTGCATGGCCTCGATGCCGAGATGCTCGACCATCGGGATGGCCTCGCGCAGCCAGGCCAGGAAGGCCGCCGGATCGTCTTCCCCGCCCGCCGACGGCAGCGGCAGGCGCGGATGAGGCACGCCGAGCTCGCGCATGCTCAGCTCCAGCGCTCGACGAAGGCGCCGAGGTCGTGCTCGGGCACCGGGCGGTGGCGGCCGCCGACCTGCCCCAGATAGAGGAAGCCGACCAGCTCGTCCTGCTCGGCCAGGCCGAGCCCTTCGCGCACAGTGGCGTCGAAGGCGTACTTGCCGGTGCGCCACATGGCGCCCAGGCCCTGGGCGTGCGCGGCCAGCAGCAGGCCGTGGGCGGCGCAGCCGGCGGAGATCACCTGCTCGACCCGCGGCACCTTGGGCTCGTCCGGCGCGACCCTGGCGACCACGGCGATGATCATCGGCGCGCGCTTGGGCTTCTTGCGCGCGCCCTCGAGCACGGCCTCCGGCGCATCGGGGTTCTCGACCCGCTCGGCCTCGGCGAACAGCTCGCCGAGGCGGTCGAGCCCGTCGCCCGAGAACTCGATGAAGCGCCAAGGCCGGAGCTCCTTGTGGTCCGGGGCGCGCAGCGCGGCCCGGTACATCGCCTCGAGCTGTTCCGCGTTGGGGGCCGGGGCCATCAGCTTGCCCATGGAGCTGCGTTGTTGCAGCAGCGTCATCGCATCCATCGGTGTCTCCTTGCCGAGGTCAGACGAGAAAGGTTCTCGATACTCTATCAAGCCGCTCGATGGCTGTCGTGCCGAGTCTGGTGGCGGGAAAGCCCTACTGTCTCGCCAGGCCTACTGTCTCGCCAGACGCAGCGGCGTCGGCGGCTGCTCGCCAGGGGTGCCGCGCCAGGGGCTGATGTCGAGGCCGCCGCGGCGCACGTAGCGCGCCAGCACCAGCAGCCGCTCGGGCCTGGCCCGTTCCATCAGGTCCATGAAGATGTGCTCGACGCAGTGCTCATGGAAGTCCTGATGCTGGCGATAGCCGATCAGGTAGCGCAGCAGGCCGTCGCGGTCGAGGCGCGGCCCGCGGTAGCGGATCATCACGCTGCCCCAGTCGGGCTGGCCGGTGACCGGGCAGTTGGACTTGAGCAGGTGCGAGTGCAGCGTTTCCTCGACGATCTCGTCGACCGTGGTCAGGTGCTCGGCGCTGGGCGTGTAGTCCTCGACCTCGATGTCACGCTCGTCGATGCACTCCCCCGGCAGGCGGCGCGGGGCAAGCGCCTCGTCGTCGACGCCGAACAGCTCCACGGCCACCGGCGCACCGGCCGCGGCGGAGAGGTCGCGCTCCATGATCGCCCGGGCCTCGTCCGGCGAGGCCAGGCGGGTCTGGTTGAAGCTGTTGAGGTAGAGCTTCCACGACTTGGACTCGATCAGCCGCGGCGACTCGGCCGGCAGCCGGAAGCGTGCCACGGCGACGATCGGCTTGCCGCGGGCGTTGAGCCAGGAGACCTCGAAGGCGTGCCATTCGTCCTCGCCGACGAACGGCAGCGCGCCCTCCTCGATGCCCAGCGGCGCGCGGTTGGCAGCGCGGGCAATCGGGTACAGCAGCCCGGCGTCGTAGTGCTCCGGGTAGGCGGACTCGCGGCCCAGCGGGGCCTCTGCGAGCGTCTCGGGTCGTTGGTGTGCCATGGTCAACTCCTGATGCCCTTGCCGTTGTTGAGCATCCACAGGGCGATGCCGAACAGTACCACGATGAAGCCGAGGATGGCGGTCAGGGCCCAGCCCACAGGGATGTCGGAGACGCCCAGGAAGCCGTAGCGGAAGACGTTGACCATGTAGAGGATCGGGTTGAGCATCGAGGCGCCCTGCCAGAAGGCCGGCAGCAGCGAGATCGAGTAGAACACCCCGCCCAAGTAAGTCAGCGGCGTCAGCACGAAGGTCGGCACGATGGAGATGTCATCGAACTTCTTGCCCAGCAGCGCGTTGATGAAGCCGCCGATGGCGAACAGCGCCGCGGTCAGCACCACCACCCCGATGGTCAGCAGCGGATGGGCCACGTCGATGCGGGTGAAGAACAGCGACACGAAGGTGACGATGATGCCCACGCCCAGGCCGCGCGCCATGCCGCCCAGCACGAAGCCGGCGAGGATGACCCAGTTGGGCATCGGCGAGACCATCATCTCCTCGACGCTGCGCTGGAACTTGTTGGAGAAAAAGCTCGAGGCGACGTTGGAGTAGCTGTTGGTGATCACCGCCATCATGATCAGGCCGGGCACGATGAAGTCCATGTAGCTGTAGCCATCCATGGCCCCGATGCGCGATCCGATCAGGTTGCCGAAGATGATGAAGTACATGGTCATGGTGATCGACGGCGGCAGCAGCGTCTGCGGCCAGATCCGGGTGAAGCGGCGGATCTCCTTGGACACCAGCGTCCAGAGGGCAATGGCGATCTGGGTGGCGTTCATGAACGGGCCTCCTGGTCGGATGTCGCGGTTTTCTGCCCCTCTTCCACCATGGAGACGAACATTTCCTCGAGTCGGTTGGCGCGGTTGCGCATCGAGACCACTTCGATGCCCTGCTGTCCCAGAGCGTCGAAGACGTCGTTCAGGCGCTGGCCGCGATGGACCATCACCGCCAGCTGGGCGTCGTCGGACTTGCGCACGTCGAAGCCGTCGATGGCGGGCGCTTCCTCGAGCGGATGCGCCAGGTCGAGCAGGAAGGTCTCGGTGTCCAGCTCGGCGAGCAGGTCGCGCACGCTGGTGTCACGGATGATCTCGCCGTGGTTGATGATGCCCACGCGCCGGCACAGGCTCTCGGCCTCTTCCAGGTAGTGGGTGGTGAGAATGATGGTGGTGCCTTCCTTCTCGTTGATGCAGCGCATGTACTCCCACATGCTGCGGCGCAGTTCGATGTCGACCCCGGCGGTCGGCTCGTCGAGGATCAGCAGCTTGGGGCGGTGCATCAGGGCGCGGGCGATCATCAGCCGGCGCTTCATGCCGCCGGAGAGCATGCGGGCGCTGCCGTTGCGCTTGTCCCACAGCCCCAGGTCGCGCAGCAGCTCCTCGGCGCGCGGCAGGGCCTCGCGGCGCGACATGCCGTAGTAGCCGGCCTGGGCCAGCACGATGTCGATGACCTTCTCGAACTGGTTGAAGTTGAATTCCTGGGGCACCACGCCGAGATGATACTTCGCCTTGGCGAAGTCCTTGTCGATGTCGATGCCGAAGATCGAGACCTTGCCGGCCGTCTTCTGCACCAGCGAACAGACCACCCCGAGGGTGGTGGACTTGCCCGCACCGTTGGGGCCCAGCAGGGCGTAGAAGTCGCCCTGCTCGACATCGAGGTCGATGCCCTTGAGGGCTTGGAAGCCATTGCCGTAGACCTTGGTCAGGCCACGAATGGACAGCGCCGGTTCGGCCATGAGCAGTCCTGTTTACTTGGGTGAATGTCGTCGAAGGCCCACTATCATGGGGACGATTCCGCCAAATTCAATCGCGGGCGAACGAGTCGGGTGGCTTTGCAGGAAGCATGCGCTTGCGGCATGGCGAGGAAAGACGCCAGGGCACCAACACGACATCCCGGACAGGCGCATCGGGCCGGACCGGTGATCAGAGAAGTGCTTAAGACAATCTGGAGCGGGAAACGAGATCGACCGGGCTGGCGTTCCAGCTCGTGACGCGAGCCTTGGCCTGACCGGTGGAGAGAAACCTTCGAATGGAGCGGGAAACGAGATTCGATTGGACCGGCACACCGGATCGTGATCCGAGCCTTGGCTAAATGATATTCCCTGGAGACCTACTGGAGCGGGAAACGAGATCGACCGGGCTGGCGTTCCAGCTCGTGACGCGAGCCTTGGCCTGACCGGTGGAGAGAAACCTTCGAATGGAGCGGGAAACGAGATTCGATTGGACCGGCACACCGGATCGTGATCCGAGCCTTGGCCAAATGATATTCCCTGGAGACCTACTGGAGCGGGAAACGAGATCGACCGGGCTGGCGTTCCAGCTCGTGACGTGAGCCTTGGCCTGACCGGTGGAGAGAAACCTTCGAATGGAGCGGGAAACGAGATTCGAACTCGCGACCCTCGCCTTGGCAAGGCGATGCTCTACCACTGAGCTATTCCCGCGCTCTGGTGACACTGTGAGAAGAGTGGCGTCCCATAGGGGGTTCGAACCCCTGTTACCGCCGTGAAAGGGCGGTGTCCTAGGCCACTAGACGAATGGG
>NZ_PXWD01000216.1:0-422 GCF_003011945.1 Halomonas sp. ND22Bw
GCGGCGGACGAGCACGGCTTGCAGCGCGACTACGACTCCCCCAGCGCCCGCGACCCGCGCGCGCTGCTGGCTCCCGCGGCCGGGGGCGTGCGCGCCGCGCGGCGCACCCTGCGCCGGCGCGGTCTGGGCCAGGGCGGGCGCGCCGAGACCGGCGGCGACGGCCAGCGCCAGCAGGCTGGAACGGGCGCTCAATCGAACGGCGGCGCGAGAGGTCATGTCATTCATTCGGGAAACCGTCGGGGGCTGGCGTCGGCTCACGAGACGAGCCCGCCGAGGAATTGGAAGATATTGAGCTTCTGTAGGTCGTTCCACGTCGCGAACAACATAAATCCCGCCAAAAGCGCAAGACCTGCGCGATAGCCCATCTCCTGGAACCGCGCCGACACAGGTCGCCTGGCCACGGCTTCATAGCCGTAGAAAAG
>NZ_PXWD01000217.1:0-421 GCF_003011945.1 Halomonas sp. ND22Bw
ATGGGGTGCAGCTGACCAAGCGGTTCTGAGGTCGAGACAATCTGACTGTCCAAGGAAGCCGCCCTGTTCGCAGGGCGGCTTTTTCCTTGCCGCGGCGGCTATTGCAGCGCCCACCTCAGCGTGACGCCGAGGGTGCGAGGGCGCAGCGGCGTGACGGCCTGGGCGTCGGGCAGGCGGAACGGATCGCTGTAGGCGAAGGTGTTGGCCTTGGTGTCGAACAGATTGTCCACGAAGACGCTGGCCACCCAGGGCGCAGCCTCCACGCCCAGCGACAGCCGGCCGGTGGCGTAGTCGCCCATGCGGTGCTGCTGGCGGCCGTCGAAGGTCAGGCGGGACGCGCCGACATAGGACACGCCGCCGTCAGCGATCAGTTGCAGACGATCCGTCAGGGGGCGACGGTAGGTGAACCCCAGGTTCGCCG
>NZ_PXWD01000219.1:0-420 GCF_003011945.1 Halomonas sp. ND22Bw
CTCGGTGCCGTAGCACATTGGGAAGCGCTGGTTCGGGAGCCGCTATGGCCCTGATGAAGACAAGGCCGCGTAGCGGCCGTAGACTTCATCAGGGCAAGCCATGGCCGGTCAGCAGGTATCTAAAGTGAGGTTGTCGAGACAACACTTTGGAGGCCGACCGACCATGACCAAGCTCACCTCTACGCCTGCCGGCGCCGTGCTGGTAGCCATCGACATGTCCAAGAGCCGACAGGAGGTTCTCATCGAGCGACCGGAAGGCGGCCGGCGCCGGCGGATGACCGTCATGGCGACCAGGCAGGACTATGACGGCTTTGCCGAGCAACTCGCTGCCATCGGGCGCCCTATCATCGTCGGGTTCGAGGCGACGGGTAATTACCATCGTACGCTGGCGCACCGGCTGCTGACGGCAGGGTTCGAGCT
>NZ_PXWD01000220.1:0-419 GCF_003011945.1 Halomonas sp. ND22Bw
ACTCGAAGTCGGGGGTGCCGGCGAAGGTACTTTCGGGTGATGGTGGGGGTGTTTTGGGTACGAGAAAGCCCCCCAACCAGTACTGGTTGGGGGGCTTCTCTAATGTGTGTTCGGCGGTGTCCTACTCTCCCACACCCTGTCGAGTGCAGTACCATCGGCGCTGAAGGGCTTAGCTTCCGGGTTCGGAATGGGACCGGGCGTTTCCCCTTCGCTATGACCGCCGTAACTCTATGAAACTGTCACAGTAACCTTCTTCTGATCACCTGGTTTCACCACCCGTCAACACCCGTTTCTGGTGTTGGGGGATGGAGAAAACAGGGTTTCTCATCAGTATCTGTGTGTTGTTTCAGATACCGCACAGTGGACGCGTAGCTTCTTTGTGGTAAGTCCTCGGCCTATTAGTACCAGTCACCTGCATG
>NZ_PXWD01000221.1:0-419 GCF_003011945.1 Halomonas sp. ND22Bw
GGGAGTTGACCATGCCAGCCACCAGCCCACGCCTGTCCATCACGCTCAGCCAGGAGACGCACGACGCGGTTGCGCGCCTCTCCGCGATCCAGCGCCGGCCGATCGCCACGATCGTCCGCGAGTTCCTGGACACGGTCGCTCCCACCATCGACCAGATTGCTGCCTCGATGGAGGCCATGGAGGCCGCACAGGCCGCAGCCAGGACGGAGCTGGCCTGTTCCCTGTCCGAGGTCGCGGAGGAGCTGGAACCGCACCTGCGGGGCATTCTGGGGCACCTACGGGCCATCGCCGACCTGGGCGGGGATGATCCCGCCAGCCTGGGCGGACCTGGGAAGCATGTAACACCCCTCGGGGCAGCCGATGGGGATGAGCCGCCTCTACCCGGCTTCCTGGATCGCCAGGACGCGCAGGCTGATGCA
>NZ_PXWD01000222.1:0-419 GCF_003011945.1 Halomonas sp. ND22Bw
GTGATTGATTTACGCGGCGTCCTTGCCGCGGGCGATGGCGACGATGCCGGTGCGGGCGACTTCGATCAGGCCGACTTCGCCCATCAGCTCGACGAACTTGTCGATCTTCTCGATCCCGCCGGTCACCTCGAAGACGAAGCTGCTGGTCGTCGCATCGACGACGCGCGCGCGATAGACGTCGGCCAGGCGCAGCGCCTCGATCCGATGATCGCCGGTACCGCGCACCTTCACCAGCGCCAGCTCGCGCTCGACATGCGGCCCCTCCGCGGTCAGATCGTGGACGCGGTGGACGGGCACCAGCCGGTCGAGCTGCGCCACGATCTGCTCCAGCGTCGCGGGCGATGCGCTGGTGACGATCGTGATCCGGCTGACCGCCTTGTCCGCGGTCACCTCCGACACGGTCAGGCTTTCGATATTGT
>NZ_PXWD01000223.1:0-419 GCF_003011945.1 Halomonas sp. ND22Bw
GTGAGTGGTAGTTCCCCATCTTGTCGTAGGCGGCGGGGATGCCAAGTCTCATGGCCTCCTCGACGATGTCGATGGCCCTGTACGAGTCCTCCGGCACTGCGAGCGCACCCTCGCCCTGTCCCGTCTCGTACAGGCTGGCCAGGTTCATCATGGCCTTCCAGTGCTTGCGCTCGGCCGCTTGCGTCCAGAGTTGCTCGGCCTTCTTCCAGTCGCGCTGGTTGGGCCAGAGGCCGGCGCGCGTCACATAGAGCGCCTCCTGGTGCCACGCCTCGGCCTGCCGGTCGATGGGCGGCACAGCGTCGGCCTCGTAGGTGCAAGCGAATTCCTTGCGGTGTGGGTCGAAGGCCTTGAGGGCTTGGTGGCGCGGGAGCGGGTCTTTGGGGGTCATCTTGTCGCAGGCTGTGAGGTTGAACGCGACC
>NZ_PXWD01000224.1:0-417 GCF_003011945.1 Halomonas sp. ND22Bw
ACGGCCTATGCCGATGTCCTGGCCGACCGTCTGCGGCACGGTGTCGAGATGGATTCGGCCGTGGGTATGGGAATGGCGCTACGCGACACCGTCCAGGGTGACGTCTCCATTCTCGATTTCGGTAGCGGACCAGGGCACTACCTGCCGGTATTGCGGCGCTTGTACGATCGTGGCGCCATGACCTATCGCGGCGTGGACATCGTCGCATCAAGCGTGGAGATCGGCAATCGTCATTTCGTCGATGACCCGATGGTGTCGTTCGACCTGGGATCCGTACTCGAGCCGGGAGAATGCTGGAACGGGGAGACGTGTATCATCTCCGCGAATACTCTTCCGCACGTGCCCGCCATCGAGCCGCTTCTGGGGTTCATCCGGGAGACAAGCGAGGTCAGTCATTTCGTGTTTCGCATGCTGGTG
>NZ_PXWD01000225.1:0-417 GCF_003011945.1 Halomonas sp. ND22Bw
TGGCGACCCGGTCAGCCATGAAGCCGACCGCGCCGACCGGCGGCGATTATTCAACGGCCTGGCCCAGGCCATCTTGCAGACAGGCCGCCAGGGCGGCCCGATCACCATCCCCACCAGCGCTGAGGGCCTGCGCCCCGCCTCGCTGCGGCTTGACGCCCGACAAACCAGACAATCGACCTGAAAACAGGCGACCAGGGGAGGATTCCATGATCATCAACCGCAAGACCATCGTCGCCGCCAGCGTATCCGCCTCGGCGCTTTTTGTGGCCGCCGCACCGGCCCTGGCCCAAACGACGGGGCCGGCCGCCGCATCGTCCGACGGGGCGACCCAGGTCGACGAGGTCGTGGTCACGGGCATTCGCGGCGCCCTGCGCAGCGCCATCGGCGTCAAGCGACGCTCGGACCTGGTTGTCGAAG
>NZ_PXWD01000022.1:0-6517 GCF_003011945.1 Halomonas sp. ND22Bw
GCGGTCAGCCTGATCAAGGCCGGTGCCGAGATCATTGGGCGTCCCGCCGGCAGCGTTCGCGCGCCGCTCGAGATGCCGAATGCCGAGGAACGGGAACGACTGGCTACGCTGGTCGAGACCGCCAAGGGCTACTAAGAGCAAGAGCCCGAACTTCACCCACTCTCAACAATGACAGCGAAGAGGTGAAACATGAGCATGCCCAGCATCTACAAGACACTCGGAACCTCCGTCCTGATGGCCGGCATGGCGTTCGGCAGTGCCGCCGCCATGGCCGCCGACGGTCCGCTGCGCGGCAACGTCCGCGTGGTGATCGGCTCGACCTCCACGGGCGGTGATACCTACCAGAACTCCAGCATCGTTGCCGATGCCCTGGCCGAGCACCTCGACATCAACATGAAGGTGGATGCCGTCGGTGCGAGCTCGGCTTTCCGCTTTCTGGATCGCGATGCGCGCGGCAACACCCTGATGATCTTCCACGATCAGTCCTACCTCGGAAACCTGTACGGCGTTCAGGGGTACGACGACATCTTCGAGAAGTACACCATCGGGCCGACCGTCGCCATCAACCCGGGCAATGCCTACCTGGTCCCCAAGGACTCGCCCTACGAGACCCTGGACGACGTGATCGCGGCGGTCGGTAACGGCGAGGAAGTGCGTGTCGCCATCCAGCCCGGCGGCGTCTCGGAAATCGGCTTCAGCGCCCTGAAGAATGCCATCGCCATCGAGCATCCGGGCATGGAAGACAACCTGGTGGCCGTCAACACCGGCTCCCAGGCCGACAAGAACCAGCAGCTCTTCGATGACCAGGCCGACATGATCAATGGCACCGTGCAGGCCAACGAGCAGTACACGCGCCTGCCGGAAGACGACCAGAAGGCCATGCGCTTCCTGTGGCTGACCGCGCGTCAGGGCACCATCGAACAGGCGCCGGAAGACGGTCTCGGCCAGACCACTCGCGAGCAGCTGCTGCAGTACGTCGAGCCCAATGTGTCCGTGCCAATGGGCAACGGCAACAACTTCACCTTCGATAAGGAATTCTTCTTCCTTTACAACAAGGACATGGATCAGGCCATCGTCGACCAGATCGACCAGGCGCTTGCCGAGATCTACGCCGAAGGAGAGATCCAGGAGACCCAGAAGAACTCCTTCTTCATTCCCAACTTCAAGCCGTCCGACGAAGCCGCCCAGTATCTGGAGACCAAGATGTCCGTCTACGAGGACATCATCACCAACATCCAGTAAGGCAGGGTCGCCGGCGGGGAAGCCCGCCGGCGCTCGCGGCTGCTGCTTCATTCCCATAACGATCGAAAGGCCGCCTGACGAGAGCCTTCACCGGAGCCGCCATGGAATCAGGACTGTCATCCCTGCTGAGTGTCTCGATCGACTTCGAGACCTCCCATCTGTTCTTCCCCCATATCATTCACTGGGTGATGGGCATCCTCTTCGCCCTGGTCCTGGTGCTCAACGTCGTGCCTTTTCTCGCCGCCGTCAGGCGAGGTGACAGGACGCTGCCGATCCTCGGCGAGTCCATGGACAAGTTCCGCTTCTTCGGCACCCTGGCGCTGATCTCCGCCTATTTCTATCTGATGGCGGTGGTCGGCAACGTCTTCCCCTATACGGGCTACGGCTTTTTGTTCGTGTCGATGCCTTTTCTCTTCCTGATGTCGCTGATGTACATGCACACCAGGACCCGGCGCAAGGTCCTCACGGCCGGCATCAACGCGCTCGTGGCACCGACGCTGGCGTGGTTCATCCTCGCCAAGCTGTTCCAGATCACCCTGCCGTAGCGGAGTCCTTCCCATGCTCGATATCCTGTCGCTACTCGATATCACCTTCTTCCTGCTGGCGGCCCTGGGGGCCCTGGTCGGCATCGTCTTCGGTGCCATCCCCGGGATGACCGCGACCATGGCCGTGGCGGTGTGTCTGCCGCTCACCTACGCGCTCGGGCTCAACCACGGCCTGGCGCTGCTGCTGGGCCTCTACGTGGGCGGCATCTCCGGGGGCATGGTGCCGGCCGTGCTGCTCAACATTCCCGGCACGCCGTCGTCCATCACCACCACCTTCGACGGCTTCCCCATGGCCCAGAAGGGCGAGGGCGAGCGCGCCCTGCGGGTCTGCGTGGTGGCCTCGCTGGTCGGCGGACTCATCAGCGCCGCCGTGCTGTTCCTGTTCGCACCGCTGCTGGCCGAGTTCTCGATCAAGTTCTCCTACGTAGAGAAGTTCCTGATCATCCTGCTGGCGCTGACCGTCATCGCCTCCATGTCACGCAACATGCTGGTGGGCATCTTCAGCGGCGTGCTGGGCATCTGGCTGAGTCTGATCGGTACCTACAGCATCTCCGACGGCGGCAATGGCCATACCCGTCTGATGTTCGACTTCCTCGAACCCTACCTCTTCGAGGGCTTCTCCCTGCTGCCGGTGCTGATCGGCATCTTCGGCATCGCCACCATCCTTCTCGAGGCGGAGGAGGGCATCAAGGGCGGCCTGGGCGGCAAGCACGTCAAGTTCGGCAAGGGCGGCGGCTTCTCCTTCGGCATCTTCAAGGGCCGGCTGACCAACCTGGTGCGTTCCTCCTTCATCGGCACCTTCGTCGGCATGCTGCCGGGCGTCGGCGGCAGCGCCGCCTCGGTGCTGGCCTACACCCAGGAGAAGAACCTCTCGCGCGACTCCGACGAGATGGGCAAGGGCGCTCCCCAGGGGCTGATCGCTTCCGAGTCGGCCAACAACGCCCTGACCGGCGGTGCGCTGATCCCCCTGCTGTCGCTGGGCATTCCGGGAGATTCCACCACGGCGGTGTTGATCGGCGCCTTCACGCTCCAGGGCATCCAGGTCGGGCCGCTGTTCATCCCGGAGAACGCCGACACCTGGTACGTGATGATGACCGCCCTGGTGTTCGCCAACATCGTGATGTTCTTCCTGATGTTCTATGCCATCAAGCACATCGCCAAGGTGGTGCTGGTGCCCAAGTACATCCTCTACCCGATCATCGTGATGATGTGCGTGGTCGGTGCCTATGCGATCAACTACGGCATCATGTTCGACGTCTGGACCCTGCTGATCTTCGGCGTGCTGGGCTACCTGATCCAGAAGGTCGGCCTCGAGGTTGCCCCGCTGATCATCGGTTTCATCCTTGGTGGCCAGGCGGAGATCTACTTCGTGAAGAGCCTGGAATCGGCCGGTAGCTACGGCATCTTCTTCACCAAGAGCCCGATCGCCGTGGTGCTGTGGGGACTGATCGCCGCCTCCGTGGCCTTCTCGGTGATCATGAGCCTGAAGAGTCGCGCCCACCGCCGCATGGAGAGCCCCCAATGAGTGCCACGCAGACGTCGGACGGCCGCATGACATCATCGACGAACGCTCCCCGCGTGATTCGTGTCCATCCCGGTGACAACGTGGCGGTCGTCGTCCGCCAGGGCGGGCTGGCGGACGGGGATCGCATCGAGGGCGATATCGTGCTCTGCCAGCCGGTGCCACAGGGCCACAAGGTGGCGCTGGTGGCGCTGTCGGAGGGCGACGCCGTGATCCGCTACGGCGAGGTCATCGGCACCGCCGCCGTGGAGATTCCCCAGGGCGGTCACGTCAACGAGACCAACCTGCACATGCCCACGCCGCCGGCCCTGGAAGACCTGCCGCTGGCGACGCGCCCTGCGCCCGAGACGCCGCCGCTCGAGGGCTATACCTTCGAGGGCTTCCGCAATGCCGACGGCAGCGTCGGCACCAAGAACGTGCTCGGCATCACCACCAGCGTGCAGTGCGTGGCCGGCACCGTCGATCACGTGGTCCAGCGCATCAAGCGCGAGCTGCTGCCGCGCTTCCCCAACGTCGACGACGTGGTGGGGCTCAACCACAGCTACGGCTGCGGCGTGGCGATCAACGCGCCGGCCGCGGTGGTGCCGATCCGCACCCTCAAGAACCTGGCCCGGAACCCGAACTTCGGCAACGAGGTGATGGTCATCGGGCTCGGCTGCGAGAAGCTGCAGCCCTCGACCCTGGTCGATGATCGCCCGGTGAAGCTCTATGAGAACACCGCGGCGGCCGACCCGGAGGCCAACGTCCTCAGCCTGCAGGACGAGTCCTTCGAGGGCTTCGGCGAGATGATCGAGGGCATCATGGCGATGGCCGAACGTCATCTCGAGCGCCTCGACCGCCGCCGCCGCGAGACCTGCCCGGCCTCCGAGCTGGTGGTCGGCATGCAGTGCGGCGGCAGCGATGCCTTCTCCGGGCTGACCGCCAACCCCGCAGTGGGCTTCGCCACCGACCTGATCGTGCGCGCCGGGGGCAGCGTGATGTTCTCCGAGGTCACCGAGGTCCGCGACGCCATTCATCTGCTCACGCCGAGGGCCGTGGATCCCGAGGTCGGTCAGGCGCTGATCGACCAGATGGCCTGGTACGACGACTACCTGTCCCAGGGCCAGGCGGATCGCAGCGCCAACACCTCGCCGGGCAACAAGAAGGGCGGGCTCTCCAACATCGTCGAGAAGGCGCTGGGGTCGGTGATCAAGTCCGGCGACTCGTCGATCGTCGACGTCATCGGTCCCGGCGAACGGGTGCGCAGGCGCGGCCTGACCTTCGCCGCGACCCCGGCCAGCGACTTCATCTGCGGCACCCTGCAGGCCGCCGCGGGCATGAACCTGCAGGTCTTCACCACCGGCCGCGGTACGCCCTACAACCTGCCGATGACGCCCGTCATCAAGGTCGCCAGCAATTCCACCCTGGGGCAGCGCTGGCACGACCTGATCGATCTCGACGCCGGGCGCATCGCCACCGGCGACGCCACCATCGAGGAGATGGGCTGGGAGCTGTTCCACCTGATCCTCGACGTGGCCAGCGGTCGCCGCCGAGTCGCCGCCGACCGGCTGGGCCTTTACAACGACCTGGTGCTGTTCAATCCCGCGCCGGTGACCTGACCGTCTGATGGTTATTTCGACCGTTACAAGAAGAGGCAATGCCATGTTTCCCAAGATCACCAAGATGAACATCGTGCCGGTCGCCGGCGAAGACGGTTTCCTGCTCAACCTGAGCGGCGGCCATGCGCCCTGGTTCATTCGCTGCGTGCTGGTGCTGGAGGACGAGTCCGGCAACCGCGGGGTGGGCGAGATTCCCACCAGCGAGGGCATCCAGAAGGGTCTGGACAAGTGCCGCGGCCTGGTCGAAGGCGCGCGCGTCAACGAGGTCAAGCAGGTGCTCAGCCGCTGCCGTGACCTGCTGGCCCAGGGCGGTCCCGAGGAGCGCGGTCGCCAGACCTTCGACCTGCGCGTGGCCGTGCACGTCATCACCGCCATCGAGTCGGCGCTGTTCGATCTCTTCGGCCAGGCGCTGGGCATGCCGGTGGCCGACCTGCTGGGCCAGTACGGTCGCCAGCGCGACGAGGTGGAGGCCCTGGGCTACCTGTTCCTGCTCGGCGATCCGGACAAGACCGACCTGCCGTACCCGCGCGTGACCGACCCGGTCGATGCCTGGGATGAGGTCCGCTATCGCGAGGCCATGACGCCGGACGCCGTCGCCAACCTGGCCAAGGCCGCCTACGACCGCTACGGCTTCAGGGATTTCAAGCTCAAGGGCGGCGTGCTGCGCGGCGAGGAAGAAGCCGACTGCATCCGTGCGCTGCACGAGGCCTTCCCCGAGGCGCGCCTGACCCTGGACCCCAACGGGGCCTGGAAGCTGGACGAGGCGGTGCGCGTGCTGGAGCCGATCAAGCATCTGCTCAGCTACGCCGAGGATCCCTGCGGCCAGGAAGGCGGCTTCTCCGGCCGCGAGACCATGGCGGAGTTCAAGAAGCGCACCGGGCTGCCCACCGCCACCAACATGATCGCCACCGACTACAAGCAGCTGCAGCTGGCCGTGCAGCTCAACTCGGTCGACATCCCGCTGGCCGACTGCCACTTCTGGACCATGCAGGGCGCCGTGGCCGTGGGTGAGCTGTGCAACGAGTGGGGCATGACCTGGGGCTCGCACAGCAACAACCACTTCGACATCTCCCTGGCGATGATGACCCACGTGGCCGCTGCCTGCCCGGGCGAGATCACCGCCATCGACACCCACTGGATCTGGCAGGACGGCCAGCGTATCACCAAGGATCCGCTCCAGATCCGCGACGGCAAGCTGAGCGTGCCGAAGGCACCGGGCCTCGGCATCGAGCTGGACGACGACAAGCTCATGGAAGCCCACGAAAAGTACAAGCGCCTCGACGTCACCCAGCGCAACGACGCCATGGCGATGCAGTACCTGATCAAGGGCTGGGAATTCGATCCCAAGCGTCCGGCCCTGGTGCGCTGAGGCGCGAGCGTCGACGAGAGCCGGCGGTAAGCGGCTCGATGGTATGGCATGTCGATTTAGCATGCTAACGTTTTACACTGCTAGACGGCGTGGCGACGGATGTCGCCCCGTCTGACCCGAACGGCGCCGGTCCGGCGCCCTACGACAGGAGAAGCCGCATGACCCTGGAAGGCAAGCAACTGATCGGCCAGCAGGCCGTGCTCAGCGACGGCAAGGCGATCCAGGCCGTCGATCCCGCCAC
>NZ_PXWD01000226.1:0-416 GCF_003011945.1 Halomonas sp. ND22Bw
GCCCTGACGCGGCACTCCACCTCCACGAGAGGCGCCGCCCATTGCAGGCTCTGGTGACGGCTGAACCGCCCGGCCAACACAGGATTGGCGCCGACGATGGTGTAGCAAGTCTCCACAATGTCGCCGATGCGAACATCGGGAATAATCATGTGAGCCGTCAGGCGACCGTCATACATGGCCCGCTCGAGATTCAACTCCCGGCGTAACAGCTCAAAGGCCGCAGGGCTGGCCGCCTCCCGTCGAACGCCCTCTCTCAACACACTTGCCGTATGTATGATCACGCGCTCGAACGCTGGATCGAACACGATCTCGAAACTGGCTGTGGGCTGGAGACCGTCGCTGCCCGTCACCTGCTGCACTAGCCGAGAGCTGAACGCCGGAGCCGATCCGGTCAGGTCGATCAGGCTTTCCAGCAG
>NZ_PXWD01000227.1:0-416 GCF_003011945.1 Halomonas sp. ND22Bw
CGAAGAAACTCCTCCGCTGCCCGTTCTGCATCTGCAATCTGGAAGTGGGCGTCGTCGACAGCGACGTCGAGAACCGCAGTCGTGGCGGTGATTTTGTGGAGGGTGTTGAGCGCGAGTTGCCCTGCGATTCCGCGGTGAGTTCCGCGATACGTCGAGATGGTTTCCCAGAATGCGTGAAGCGTCGCAGCCGTCCGGTCTGCGTACGCGGCCTGGACGGAAACGCCGTTGGCGACTCGTGCGTACTTCTGCATCCCGCTCAGTTTCGGACGCATGAATTCAATGAGCGTGCTGCCCGCCAGTGACGACCCCGCTTGGTGTGCGTGAAGTAGGACCGACAGAACGGCGTCGGGTTCACAGAAGGTGAGTGCCTTCAGTTCCGCGAACGACTCGGCCTGCACAAGTTCGGGCCGGGTGTT
>NZ_PXWD01000228.1:0-415 GCF_003011945.1 Halomonas sp. ND22Bw
GTTAAGCCTGCCGCCAGCGTTCGCGCTGAGCCAGGATCAAACTCTCAAGTTGAAGAGTTGATCTAGCTGATCACATCATAACGGAAGCACACAAACAGACCCGGCGTTTCCACCGAAATCCGTGTGAGCTCTCGAAACGTGTCAGCAATCGTCTCACGATCCCCATTACAGGAATCCGCAAGAGCAAATACGCCGCCCACGCTTCTCTTTCTCAGATTCACTTGTCAAAGAACAAAACACAACCCAACCGACAGGTTCGCGCCCGGTAAACCGGACCCAATGCCCATCAGTAGTCAGGAGGTGCCAAAACAAGCCGCTCACAACGTGGCCGCTCGCCGATGAACGGGGTATACGGAGCCAAATCAGAACCGTCAACACCCGGAATCAAACAAAACGCACATGCCGCAGTTTGGTT
>NZ_PXWD01000229.1:0-415 GCF_003011945.1 Halomonas sp. ND22Bw
TTGGCCGAGCCGTCGTCGGATCATCGCATCGCTCCCGTGGTTCGTCAGTGTCTGCGCCGACTTCCATTCTGCGCGAACCGGCGGCGCCGGCGTACTGGTTCGACCATCTTCGGGTGCCGCTCCTGCAGTCGAGGGGCCAGCGGACCGTGCACGACGAAGAACTTACAGCCGAGGTCAGCCGTGCATACCGAGAACTATTCGGTCTACGGCGCGCACAAGGTGTGGCTGGAAATGCGTGGTGAGGGCAATGATGTGGCACGGTGCACGATTGATGGTTGTCTTCGGGCTCGAATGCGCACGAAGAGGCATGCCCAAGGGCTACCTCGAGCATGATCGGTCCGTCGACGTTGAGCCAGTGAGGTGGGACTTTGATGCGAGGGTGCTCGAGGCTGCGGTTGGCGAGCGCTTCGCGACG
>NZ_PXWD01000230.1:0-415 GCF_003011945.1 Halomonas sp. ND22Bw
CGCCAACCGTCTGGAGCCGCGTGGCTATTCCAGCCGCGAGTTCATCTGGGAGATGGGCAAGTGGCTGTCGGAGGGTAACGCCAAGAAGCCCGGCTCCCTGATCCAGACCGCCTATGAAGAGGGCGTGCCGATCTTCTGCCCGGCCTTCGTCGATAGCTCGGCCGGCTTTGGGTTGGTCAAGCACCAGAAGGAGCGGGCGGCCGCCGGCCAGCCCTATCTGATGCTGGACGCCATCGCCGACTTCCGCGAACTGACCGACATCAAGATCGCCGCCGGCGTCACCGGCCTGTTCATGGTCGGCGGCGGCGTTCCCAAGAACTTCGCCCAGGACACCGTCGTCTGCGCCGAAATCCTAGGCGTCGAGGCCGAGATGCACCGCTATGCGGTCCAGATCACCGTCGCCGACGTGCGCGAC
>NZ_PXWD01000231.1:0-415 GCF_003011945.1 Halomonas sp. ND22Bw
CATCTTCCCGCACATCTTCCGGAGCGTACCGGGCCAGATTGTTGAACTCGTGCAAATACTCCATCACGGAGCGGTTGCCTTGCTTCAACTCTCGGAATTCCCTCTTCTTGAGAGCCACGACTCCGGCGGGCACATGGGTTCTCCGGAAAGCGGCGGTGAAGCGGGCCCAAGTGATAGGCTGCCCCTCTGGCTGCGTAGCCTGGAAGTGGTCCCACCAGAGAGATGCGGGCCCCTGCAGCTGGTCGGCGGCGAAGAAGACTTTCTCCTCATCGCTGCACTGCACAGTATCCAGCTTCTTCCCCACGGCATGCAACCAATCCAACGGATCCACGGGATTGTTGGAGCTAGAGAAGGTAGGTGGGCGTATGCGGAGGATTTCGGCGAGCTTAGAGTGTTGTGGAGGCAGTGGTGGAGC
>NZ_PXWD01000232.1:0-415 GCF_003011945.1 Halomonas sp. ND22Bw
AAACTAGGGATACCATGAGTACAGTGTCCACAAGTTCAGTATATGTTTATCTACGGTGAACAAGGAAATAAAAAAAACAATAACAATAATAATAAGGTCATAACAAAGGAAAATAGGCAAGGCTAAATAAAACAGTGATAACTATTGAATTAAAATAAAGCGATAATGCAATAATTTAAATCAACATAATTTTATAAACTGGGATTCAATATGATCAAGATGATGTGTCTTGCCTTGCTCGCTTTCCCAATCGACGGCTTCGACCTCCACGAAGAGCGGATCTTCCGAAGCTGCAGCGTCTACACGACCAACGGAAAAGAAAAAGGCTTTAACACTAAATAACTCCATATAACAGCAGAAACAAAGCACAAAAATGGGTTCTTTACTTCTTAAGGAAAAATTAAAGACTTGAACG
>NZ_PXWD01000233.1:0-414 GCF_003011945.1 Halomonas sp. ND22Bw
GGGGCGCCCAACAGCCGACTTTACAGCTTTGCATTGAACCCCCGTCCGCGTCTCAATCTTCCAGACGCGCCATCCTTGGTCCGAGGCGACAACCTGCATGTAGACGCCCTCATCGACCTCTCGTTCAGAGCCGATAGCCCACTGCGCTTGGGGTTGAGTGAGGGCACCGGTCGCTGCAATGGCGGCAAGGGTCGTGAACAATGGACATCCGGTAGTTGTTGGCGTGGGGCGAGACGCACACGTCTTTGCACAATCATCTAACCACGATTGGTAGCGGCTGTGGACGATCTCGCCAACCCGCTTGAAACCAGAACGAAAGCGGAACATTCAATGCCGAATGGCAGCGAACCGTAAGGGGCCTTACCGCCCGATCATCCAGACATGGAGCAAGAACGTCGGCCGGATGATCGCCCA
>NZ_PXWD01000234.1:0-414 GCF_003011945.1 Halomonas sp. ND22Bw
CGCGTGACGGCCAGCACGGCCGAGGCGCCGGTGTCGATCACCGCATCGACCGCCGCCCCCTCCACCGTGATCGCCGCCTGCAGCGCCTTGCCCGCGCGGGTAACGGCGATGGACGCAAGCCCCGGCGGCGGGGTCCAGCCCCCGCGCGAGATCAGCCTGATCCGTCGCCGGCGTGCGTCCAACTCCAGGATCAGTTCGCGCAGCACGTCCTGGCCCAGGATCAGGGGCGCGCCCAACCCCTTGTCGCTGGCCAGCGGCCCCAGCCCCAGGATGGCGGCGCGCAAACCCTCCAGCCGCACCCCCTGGGGGCCGCCGATCTCGACGTCCAGCGTCGCACCGCGCCCGACCTGGGCCTGACCGCCGACGCCGTAGGCCACCATGGGGATGTCGAACACATGGGTCAGGCCCAGCGTC
>NZ_PXWD01000023.1:0-5678 GCF_003011945.1 Halomonas sp. ND22Bw
TCGTCGGCCCCAGCATCAAGGTGAACGCCGGCGGCAGCCCCGGCAGCGGCACCGGGCAGGGCGCCCAGGCGCCGCTGCGGCCCGGACATGCCGAGCCGGAGGTGCATGAAGCGATCGCTCCCATCGCGCTGCCTCCGCTGCTCGACTATCGCCTCACGGAGGCGGCGCTGATGCCACTGTGCGGCAAGCTCAGCGAGACCCAGTGCAGCCGGGAGGATTGCCCATGCCTGGCTGGCTAGCGCGCCTGCCCGAGCGGACCTGTCTCGGCGGCGAGGCCGAGGCCTGGCTGTCGCCCGAACGGCCCCTGGTGATGGTGCTCGACCAGCGCCGTGCCTCCGAGGCGAGCCGCGCGCTGCTGGGCCATGAGGGCATCCATGAACACATGCCGCTGTTCGCCGCCACGCCGCTGGCTCCGCTGCAGGAGGCCGGCCCCTGGGCGCTGCGGCTCGAGGCCGGTAGCGACGCCTGGCGCTCCGGCGAGGTGCTATGTCGGGAACGCCGCCTGGGCTGGTGCTGTCAGCCGTTACCGACGACACCCTTTGCCGAGCTGCTCGCCCATCTGCAGGGCTTGTTCGTCTGGGACGATCCGCATGGGGGACAGTCGCTGGTCAACCTGCAGGATCCGGCGGCCCTGACCGCCCTGCTGGCCAGCGCCGAGCCTTCGACGCTGGCGCATGTGCTGGCGCCGCTCGGCGAACTCGCCAGCCCCACGCCCTTGGGCCACTGGCAGGTCTGGCAGCGCCCCGAGGCGAACGATGTGCTCGACGCCTCGCGGCGGCTGACGCTCGACATGGAGGCGGCGCTGAAGGCGGCCCCCCAGGCCTGGTTCCTGGCCGAGCGGCTGGGGGTTCGGCTCGACGAGATCGATGCCGACTGGCTGGAAGGACTGGCCGTGCTCAACCGCCACGGCATCACCCGGGCCCGCCATCTGGAGAGCCTGCTGCCCTACGTGCAGCGGACGGCATGGCGCGAGAGCGAGGAGAGCCGCGAGATCCTCGGCTCGGGCCAGCCGGCCTGGCGCAAGGTCAAGGCTCTTCGCGAACGGATGGAGACCCTTCAGGCACAGGATAGGAACACGCTCGAATGGACTATGTGATCAAGGATGGCGATACCCTGAGTGAGCTGGCCGAGGCCTGGGGCGTGAGGGTCGAGGAATTGCTCAGCTTGAACCCGGAAATCAGCGACCCGAACCGGATTCTGCGCGATGGAACCCTGACGCTGCCCGATACGGGGGCAAGGCGAAAGACTGGGGACTGGCTGGCGAAGGAATCTTCCGGTGCATCCGCGCCGCTAGAATTCACGGTGCTGCAGTTGCCATTTTTCAATCCGCCGCCTGCGGCAGGCGGAGAAATACAGGAAGCCGCACCGCATCCCTGCGAAGACGATGCTTGGGCCGATATTATCTATCTGACCGGCACTGGTACCTTCTGGCTACTGACCGAAAGCGTCGCCGAGTCGCTGCATGAGGCGGCGGACGAGCTGGCGGGCTGGGTCGATGTGGACGATCCGGAAGCACGGCAGGTTCACTTGAACGACGACGCCGGCCTGATGGAGTGCTTTCTGCCGGCGCGCCCGGAAAACTTTCTCAACGAGAGCGAGCGGCAACAGTGCCGAAATATGTTGGGCCGCCTGGCCGAACTCACTGGAGAGACCGAGGGCGATGCCGCCCGCCGCGTGGCCGGGCACGAACGGCTGATCGAGGATCCCGGATTCTGGTTGACCTCTCCTCTGATCATATCGCTCTCTTACTTCCATGAGCGGGCGCAACACCCCGAGGAGACGCGGCTGGTCGAGGAGCTGAACGCCCTCTATCGCAAGGGAAGCGAGCGGGCACAGGCGCAAGGCTACGTCATCGATGGGAGTCGCTACTACGGGCCCTGGGAGGACGATATCGCCGAGGCGCTGGAAACCTATCGCCTCTGTCGAGAGAGGGTCGTGGGCGACGCTATCTCCGTGACTCAACCTGGCGAACTGCTCCCCCTTCAGGAAGCCCTCAAGGAATATCAGGCCTTCCTCGCCGATTGCGAAAGCATGTCTCCCAAGGACTCGTCCCGCTGCACGGCGCTCGTCGACTACTTCTCCGAGCGCGTCGAGCTGATGAACGAGGATCTCAAGGCCTATCGGGACAGTATCGTGACGCTCGCGACGCTAGGCATTGCCACTCCCGAGTGGGCGCTGGCGGACCCGGCGCTCAAGACCTCGCGCGCGGGCCTCGACTCCGGTATCGATGCCTTCAATCACTACCACCGCCTGCTCAAGGAGGCGGTGGAGATCCACGACGACGTCGAGGCCAGGCTGGAGGAGTGGACGACCGCCACCGCTGGTAATGCCTCCCTGCCGATGCACCTCTTCGCTCAGGAGCGGCGCCGCTTCGAGCATCTGACCTCACAGCTTGATGCGCTTTACGCCACGGCCAACCAGGCGGTGGCGGCCATGCAGCCGCAGCGTGTGCTGTTCTGGCAGGCCGATCTCGAGGATCAGCGCCATGCGCTGGGGTACGAGAAGCAGAGCATCGATGTGCTGGTACGCAAGGATTTCCCCCTGCGCGAGTTCAGCTCGCCCCAGGGGGCGCGTGCGCTGAGCCACCTCAGTCTGCATCAGCTCCAGCGAGACATGAGCGAAGACGAGCGACAGCAATTGAATCGCCAACTGGAGGCGGACGGGGCACTGCCGGCCACGTTGTGGGAGGCCCCGGAAACCGCCTTGTCGCAATGGCTGGAGGGTCAGGGTTGCGAGAAGATCGAGCGGCGGGCTGAGTGGTTCGATGAGGGGCTTGGTTTCTTCCGGCCGGAGGCGTTCTTCCGGTATCTCGACGATCAGGCGTATGAGGTGGCCTCGCTGCAGGACGAAGGCGCTAGGTCGCAATGGGGCGAGGCCCTGCAACGGATGCTGTTCACCGGCCCGGCTCGCGAGACCCTGCGCCTGTTCGACGCCAGTGCCCAGGCGCAGATGCTGCGCCTAGTCGGGATGCCACACGGGGAGCTGAATCAGGCACTGTCTCACGAGTTCGACGAATCACTGACGCTGTTCGAGCGCGACGCCAGCCTGGAGCTGTTCGACGTCGAGGTGGAAAGCAGTAGCGGCGGTCAGTTGGGTACAGAGAAAAAGCGACGGGAAACTCTGGAAAGGCAGAATGGCGGCTGGCAGGCCGGTCAGGATCATGGCGCCGAGGTGAAGACCGGTTTCCAATGGGAGGTCAAGGGCACCTGGAGCCTTGCCCGCGGGGAAATCAGCCTGGGTACCCTGCATCTTCCGGGGGAGGATGAGGCCGTTCCCTTCGACGCGGTCTTGGCCAACCGCGATGGAGAAAGGCGCAGCATGGGATGCTACTCCATCCGCATGGAATTGGTGGCCAAGGGCTTCGCCGGCGCCAGCGTGGCCCTGGGCGCCGAGACCGGCCTGGCGTTCAACGAGAACGGCCTGCAGTTGACCGGCGTCGATTGGGCCCAGCGCGAAGCCGAAGGCGCGACCCTCAAGGCCTTCGCCGGCGCGACGCTCGGGTTGCAGACCCAGTGTGAGCTGCGCTGGCAGCCGCCCGAGGACATCACCCGTCAGCTGCCCCAGCTCGCGGATCAGGATTGGCTTAGCCTCAAGACACAGCAACGTGACCTGGACCAGTGGCGTAGCCTCGGCCAGGCCCTGCTGGGTGGGGAGGTCGGCGTGGGTATCGGTGCCGAGCTGGGGTTCCGGCTGGGGCTTCGCAATGGCCGGTTCGTGGCCTACGCCAAGGCCAAGGTGTTCGCCGGCGTCACGGTGGGCGGGAAGATTGCCGTCGAGCTGGACCTCGAGCAGCTGGATCTGTGGCTGATGATGATCGGCCAGGCCCTGCGCGACAACGACTATGGCTTCATCGACTGGGTCGATGAGGACGCCTTCGATAGCATCAGTCAGTTGACTTATCTGGCCACCACCACGCTGCTGGACGTGGGGCTGCTGGCGGCACGAGGGCGGGACGGCATTCGGCGACTCTACAACCAGCTGACCCAGAGCGATCGCGCTGGGGTTATTGCTAACGCCATCGTCAACGATCCGCGCCAAGCGGAGACGCAGTCCTGGGTTCAGCACTTGCCCCCAGAAGCCTTGGGGCCGCTGCTGAACGTGCTAGCCACCCGGCCGAGCCTGTGGAGCTATATGAAGGGAGACGAGTACGACGATGCCATCGATCTGCAGCAGATCGCCATCGCCAGGTGCCTCGAGTGGATCGAGCAGGGCCAGGAAGATGGGCTTTATCGTCGCAGCGCCGCCCAGCGGTTGTTCGAGCAGGCTGTGGCCCGAATGTCGGCCGATGGCGAATATGCCGGTGCCGAGGACAGCGAAAATGAACGCCATAATAAGGCAGCTCGCGGACAGGCCTATTGCGAGAACCGTTATCGCCTGAATCAGTTTATGTCGCAATCTTTAACCAATGATGGCCAAGCTGCAGCGGCACGCAAAATATACCGTGGTATCGCTGACGATCTTGGCCGCAATATCGATACCCACTGCCAACGGGTGACGACACCAGGCGGCACACATGTAACCTACCGGGAGTCGTAAGGATGCGCCTTACCCATATTTTACTCGCCAGTATTCTGATGATCCTGCCTGGCATCGCTACCGCCCTTGAGCCCGAGGTTCAGGCCGCTAAAGACGAAGGCATGCGTCTCTGGGGCCAGCACGAGTGGATCAGGATGCAGCCCTATCTGAAACAAGCTGCCGAGGCCGGCGATGTGGAAGCCATGTACTACCTGGGTGAAGCGACTCGCCTGCTAGGCAGAGGTCTAACCGAGGAGGCCATGGGTTGGTATCTCCAGGCCGCCGAACAGGGCGATCCCTATGCCATGCTGCGCCTTTTCCAGGGTGGTGCCTGCGTCGCCGGCGACGAATGCCCGGAGGACCCCGAGGGCTGGCGCGAGCAGGCGCTTGCCGAGACCCTACCCAAGGCCGAGGCAGGCGATACCGACGCCATGTTGGCGCTCTACCATATCTATCGCCTGATGGACGACAGCGGAGAGGGTGTCGAATGGCTGGAAAAAGCGGCGGAAGCGGGCAACCCCGAAGCCCAGACGCGTCTGGGTATGAACATTCGTGGCGGTCAGGGCTGGTACTTCCTGGAATCCCGGCGCCTGGAGGCTGCCGAGGAATGGTTTCGTAAAGCCGCGGAGCAGGGCTATGTGCCGGCGATGACTAGTTTGTCTGACGTATTAGAAAAATTAGATAAGCATGACCAGGCTTGGAGATGGAAGGTTAGAGCTTCTGATAATGGTCATGTAGATGACCGTTTGACTCTGGGTTGGTGTTACATCAATCCTGAAGAGTTAAACAAAGAAACAAGTGTTGATGTTTGCAGTAATAAGAGAGATGTAATGAAAGGCTGGGCCATATTGACGGCTCTTAAAAGAGGAATAGGGCTTCGGGCTGCCGAAAGAGTCCTTGAGTGGAATGAGGACGAGCTTAATGACCGTCAGAAAAACGAAGCTGAAGCCATGGTCGATGAATGGCTAAACAAGCAGCCGCCTCTATCCAACTTTCCCCCGCGCTTTGGTTACTAGGATGCAGCGATCATGGTGCATGGCCTTGTTGACTCTGGCATGGCTGGTTTTTCCTCTGCTGGCCTCGGCTCTTGAGCCCGAGGTTCAGGCCGCCAAAGGTGAGGGCATGCGTCTCTACAATATCCAGCATTCGGCGGCGGCCTTGCC
>NZ_PXWD01000235.1:0-414 GCF_003011945.1 Halomonas sp. ND22Bw
GAGCTGGATCCAGAAGCCCATGATCTTCTGGATCTCGGCCCGCACCGCCGGGTGGGCGGTGTTCAGGTCGGGCTGGAACGGCATGAAGCGGTGGAAGTAGTAGGCCCCCGCCTTGGCGTCCCGGGTCCAGGTCGTGGTCTGGACGCCGGGGAACACCATGCCTTCGTCGGCGTGCGGCGGCTTGGTCTTCGACCAGACGTACCAGTCCCGGTAGGGCGAATCCGGGTCCGAGGGCGCGGATTGGAACCAGGGATGCTGGTCCGAGGTGTGGTTGACCACGAGGTCGATCAGGACGCGCAGGCCCCGCTGCTTGGCCGCATGGGTGAAGGCGACGAAGTCACCGAGCGAGCCGTAATCCGGATCGACCCCGTAATAGTCCGTGATGTCGTAGCCGCCGTCGCGCTTGGGCGAGGG
>NZ_PXWD01000236.1:0-411 GCF_003011945.1 Halomonas sp. ND22Bw
GCCAGGGGTCGGCGTCATGGCTGAGGCGGGATTGGAAGGGTTCAGAACGGAGTGGGCGCCCAGCGTGGCGGACTTGCTGATCGACCCGGCGGTCAGTTTCGCCCTGAAGGACGTTCTTCGCACCTGGGAGGTTCGAGATCCGGTGGATGCGGCGCGAGACGCCCGATTGCTGGCCGAGGTTCTGGAGCGCCGGGCGGACGAGGCGGTGTCATGGACAGTGTGAGCGAGCCGCCTCCTTTCGACGCGTTGGAAGACCGGATTCTCCCCTGGTCGCAGGTGAAGGTGATCTGCGGTCTGAGCCGGACAACGGTCTGGCGTATGCAGAAGACCGGAGATTTCCCGGCCTGCGTCCAGGTCTCGCAAAACCGGGTCGGATGGTGGCAGAGCGAGCTGCTGGCGTGGCGACGGGCG
>NZ_PXWD01000237.1:0-410 GCF_003011945.1 Halomonas sp. ND22Bw
ATCCCACCCGGGCGTGTCGCAAACGCGATCGGACCTGCGTTTACCCAACGTTGACCATACGACCTGCATGGCGCCTTCCGTTCTGGAGGCCGCCCCATGATCCTGTTCGCTATCGCCGCCAAGCTGAAGCATCGCTCCAAGGCTGACTTCAAGGGCCGGCACTACGAGGCCGCCCTGATCGTCCAGGCTGTCTCCTGGTATCTGCGCTACCCGCTCAGCTACCGTGACATCGAGGAGCTGTTCCTAGAGCGCGGTCTGGCGGTGGATCATTCCACCCTGAACCGTTGGGTTCTCGCCTACGCACCGCTGATCGAGAAACGGCTGCGGCAGTTCCGCAGACCGCACTGCGGCTCGGTCCGGACCGACGAAACGTACATCAAGGTCTGCGGCGCGTGGCGCTACCTATACCG
>NZ_PXWD01000238.1:0-410 GCF_003011945.1 Halomonas sp. ND22Bw
TCGCGGTGGTCCTCGGCGTCGCCATCCTCGGTGTATTCGTAGGCGATCTCGCCGGTCTCGGCATCGTAGCCGGTGATGGTCAGCGTGCCTTCACTGCCGACGATCTCGATCGGATTGGCGGCCGTCGCGCCGGTGATGTCCTGGTCGTTGACGGTCACCCCGGCGATGCCGGCCTCGGCGCCCACCGTGGCGGTGCCGCTGACGGTGTTGCCGCTGGCCTCGCTGACGCGCTGCTCGGCGCCGTCGACGCCCGGGGCGTTGTCGTCGATGTCGACGGTCGGCGGCGCGTCGGTGGCGCCGTTGATGGTCACCGTCAGGGTGGCGGTGCTCTGGCTGCCGTCGGCGTCGGTGACGGTGTAGCCGAAGGTCTCGGTCAGCGTCTGGTTATCGTCCAGGGCCTGGACGGCGCC
>NZ_PXWD01000239.1:0-410 GCF_003011945.1 Halomonas sp. ND22Bw
GATCGTGCTATGCGACAAGGACTCATCTGACAACAACGTCGCCCGCGAGTCCAATGGGCTGCGTGCACCCATTGTTGTCAACCGGGCCCAACGGGGCGCGGCGGTCGACGCCGTCACATTCGGCGCTCTTCGCTTATACGGTTGCGCTCGATCTCGCTCGAAAGGGTTGCGACATACTTTCGGATCCACCTGCGGACCTCTTCCGATCCGGTCTTCGACGCGGCAGCTAGCGCCTCCTCACGCTGCGCCGAGAGCCAAACGGTTGCCGGGCCTACTCGCGTCCCCATGAGAAAACGCCAGGTTAACCTGTCAGCTACCTCCTCCCTGGCGGCGTAGCGGCTGGCAAAGCCAAGGGTGAGTTCTCCCGCTCGCCCGTCAAACGTTCGCGGCAAGCAGTCCGCGGCGATCGG
>NZ_PXWD01000240.1:0-409 GCF_003011945.1 Halomonas sp. ND22Bw
ACCCGGCGAACTCGCCCTCGGTGATGGTGATTTTCTTCGGCATGCAGACTCGGCCTTACTTCTGGGCGTGCGGTGCAGCATATAGGCGCAATGAGCGATCCGATCGAAACCGCAATCCTGAATAAAATCGCCTCCCTCGAGCCGGGCAAGAGCATCGAGCCCGCCGAAGTGGCCAAGACGCTACAGCCCGAACAGTGGCAGCGGATGCTGCCCAAGGTGCGCGCCGCCGCCTTGACCCTGATGCGTCAAGGCAAGCTGACCATCACCAAAAAGGGCAAGGCCGTCGATCCCGACGACTTCAAGGGGGTTACGCGCCTGCGCCAGGCCACGCCGGAAGAGGCCGCCCTGGCGCTGAGCCGCCGTCCGCCGGTCGTCGACCAGGACGATGACGACTAACCTCGAAGATATC
>NZ_PXWD01000241.1:0-409 GCF_003011945.1 Halomonas sp. ND22Bw
TGGGGGCGTGGTCCGACCAGCGACATCTCGCCCGACAGGACGTTGAAGATCTGGGGCAGCTCATCCAGGCTGGTGGCGCGGATGAACCGGCCGACGCGGGTCACGCGGTCGTCCTCCGCGCAGACCTGACGCGAGGCCGTGGCGTCGGCGGCCGCATGGCGCATGGACCGGAACTTCCACACGACGATGTTCTCGTGATTGAAGCCGTGGCGACGTTGGCGGAAAAAGACGGGACCGGGGCTGTCCAGACGCACGGCCAAGGCGACCAGGGCCATGACGGGCGCCGCCGCGATCAGGGCCAGGGCGCCGACCAGCAGATCCTGCATCCGCTTGTTGAACGCGCGACGGTCACGGTCGGCGGGGCCGTCCAGGGCGGCCAGGGGCGCATTGGCCAGGCGGTTCAGCACCC
>NZ_PXWD01000242.1:0-407 GCF_003011945.1 Halomonas sp. ND22Bw
TCGTGCATGACCTGACCCACAGCGTCACCAAGCGTGTCATCGTCGAAAGCATCGTGAAACTGGGCGCGGCGCTCGACATTCGGGTGGTGGCAGAAGGGATCGAAACCGAAGCCGAGCGCGCGATCACGCGCACATTGGGCTGCTCGGTCGGTCAGGGTTACCTGTTCGCCGCGCCGCTCGACGATTTCCAGTTTCGTCGTCTACTCGACCAGGGCCTGGTGCTGCGCGAATCCTGGAACGCGCGGCGATTGCTGTCGATGCTGGACAACGACGTGCGTTGAACCCGATCACTCCTGGGTGGCGGCGAGGATCACCGCGACCGTTTCGTCCGGTTGATCCCACATCGGAAAGTGCCCGCTTTCCGCAAACCAGTGCAAACGGGCGGAGGGGAATGCCGCCTGCGCCCG
>NZ_PXWD01000243.1:0-407 GCF_003011945.1 Halomonas sp. ND22Bw
CGAAGTTCGACTTGAACCTCTGGGAATTCGACATGCTTGCCACACTGCGGCGAGCGGGTGCTCCTTACCGCTTGAGTCCGACAGCGCTGTTCTCTACCTTGATGGTGACCTCGGGCACCATGACCCATCGTCTCAAACGACTTGAAGCGAGTGGGCTTGTAGAGCGCATGCCCAACGAGCACGATGCGCGCAGCATGCTGGTGCAGCTAACCTCCAGAGGACTTGAACTCATCAACCGTGCCGTAGGAGTCCACGTCGAGGAGGAGCGCAAGCTCCTCGAGGCATTGCCTGCAGTCGCTCTGGCTCAGCTGGATGCGCACCTGTCGACTTTGCTACTGAGCCTTGAGGGACGCCCCGCTGGCGCTGATGTTCCCGATGCAAACGATTGATGCTGGGGGGCTCGCTCT
>NZ_PXWD01000244.1:0-406 GCF_003011945.1 Halomonas sp. ND22Bw
CAATTGGACGGCGCTGTTCCGACCGGGTGAGCGCGTGCGGCTGCGCATGGTCAACGGTGCGGGCAACACCTTCTACGACGTACGCATTCCAGGACTGAAACTCACGGTGGTGCACGTCGATGGTGTTGACGTGGAGCCGGTGACCGTCGATGAGTTCCGATTCGGTCCTGGCGAAACCGTCGACGTGATCGTCCAGCCACGGGATGACGCTTACACGATCTTCGCCCAGGCGATGGACCGGACAGGCTACGCGCGTGCCACGCTGGCCGTGCGTGAAGGTCTTCAAGCTCCCGTGCCTGCCCTCGATCCGGTCGAATGGCTGACCATGAACGACATGATGGGCGGCATGATGGGGGGCATGGACCATGGCGGGTCCGGCCAGGCCATGGAGATGACCGGGATGACC
>NZ_PXWD01000024.1:0-4836 GCF_003011945.1 Halomonas sp. ND22Bw
CACCAGTCTCTGGACTATGTGGCACCCCGAGCACACCCCGCATTAGCTGCGTAGGGTGTGCAGAAACCAGGGGGTCATTACATGGCTCCAGCTTAGGGATGGCATCGACTACGTAGCCCAGATTGTAGTCGATCATACCCGAATCCTTAGCGGACTGAGCGTTTTCCCCAAGTGCAAAAACACCGTTAGAAAGAAACAACAGTAATAAAGAAAAAATTAGATGAGAAAGGCGCATCTCTAAGAACCTCTATAGTAGGCACGCGTACCTGCGGGCGGATGAACTATCTCGCATTTATGATCATGGTTATTGCCAAGACGCCTCGAAACTTCTTGATAGTAGCCTCTTGCATCACTGGCATTAGCATTTCCGGTGTCTGAGTCCATCCCCATAAACTGATCAAGCTCAAAGCGACTCTGACAGTATGCCTGCCCAAGAGACACACTCTCATCTCGCTTGCCATCTTGCGTCATCCGGGAGATAGCCTTCTCAAAAAGGGTTTGTGCGGAAGAGCGTGGATATAGGCCACTCATATAACCTTCCTCGATCCAGCCCAGGCAACGAGAAATAGCAATCTGCTGCAGGTCAATGGCCTGACCACGGTCGTAGCTCTGGTCTTCAACGTCATAACCGAAAAAGCCCGGATCGGCCCTTAACACATGCAGAAGGGGCCCCAAGGCCTCCGGCGGCAACTGCTGCACCCAAGCCTTACGCTCATTCTCTTGATTCCGCGATAAGGGACGTGTCAATGAATGAGCAATCGGGCCGGCCCGGTCCGAGCGAGTAAAGCCGGCATACAGATCGTTGACGAAGTCGATGCCTCGCAGCGCCAGCATGCCGACGTCCACCATCAGCATCGTCTGCATGAAGAACAGCTTGCTGAAACCATCGAAGGCGGCGGGGGTGATCCAGTCAACGACCTCATAGTCGTTGTCGACCAAGGCCTGGTGCAGCATGCCCATCCAGGGGTCCAGCCGGTCGGGATCGAGCTCGACGCTGAACTTGCCGCCGATGCCGCCCTTGAGCACCAGCCGAGCCTTGAGGGTGAGCACGAACTTGCCATCGATCAGGCCGATCTGGAAGTCCGCCTCGGCGCCGATACCCGCCAGAGCCTCGGCGGCGAGGGTCGCCTTGGATAGCTCGCCCCAGTCGTCGAGCGGCTCACGGAGCATGCCGAGCTCGTCCAAGGCCGCATACTTGGGCAGCCGCTCGATGATGTCGAGTGGCGGCTTCCAGCGCAGCTCACACTGGGTCTGCAACCCGAGCGTCGCGCCGGCAAAGGCCTTGAGGGTCGCGCCTTCGGCTTCCCTCTGCGCCCAATCGACGCCGGTCAACTGCAAGCCGTTCTCATTGAACGCTAAACCGGTCTCGGCGCCCAGGGCCACGCTGGCGCCGGCGAAGCCCTTGGCCACCGGCTCGAGACATCGGAGTAAACGTTACCGCATCAGTTTTAATGTTCTTATGTCCACGGCATCGAATCAACGAGTGAATCCAGACTTGATTCTTCCTCAGGCTCAGGTGCATCCAGATGACGCCAGGCGAAAAAGTGATAGCCCTCGAACGTACTTAGCAAGTTATTCATCAGTGATTCTTTGGGCCGAATATCATGCAAGCCGTAATCAAACAGCAACGACACTTGCTCAGGCAACGCCGGCGGCTCGGATTCCCGCGTCCAATTCCACCAGGCCTCCGCCATACGATACTCCCCCCTTAGCGTCACGCGTGCCTGGCGCCGCGTATTGTCATCACTGGACAGGAATAGCGTACGGATCTCTCGGGCCTCCTTGTTCACATCTTCCAGCCAACCCCACTGCTCCTCAAGCTGCACCAATCCTTGCTCGGCCTCTCCAGCCTCTATTTCGATGTTTTCCCATTCATCGGGAGAGCGCGTCAGAGAGGATGCTGGCACCCCGAGTATTCCACTCGCGGTTCGGTCGGGCAGCGCCTCCAGTTGAGATTCTAGCGCTTCACGACTCGCCTGGTACTCTCGATAGCGGTGCGCCAGCCAAACCAGATAAAACAGGGTATGTTTTTTAAAGTTATGCTCTGTGGCCTCTAGTGCCCCATCAGAAAGTCTTTCATAGTAGCGTCTCAACGCAACAAGAGATAAACCTTCCACCTCATCATTCATGAGGAAAAATGCTGCTGTATCTGGGTCTACTTGATAAAGACTCTCTAAGTCAGGAAAAGGCACTCCAGAAATTTTAGCACTACGATACATACGATGAAGCGACGTCTGCGACAACTCGGCGCTGACTTTCTGCTCATCAGATTTAAGACCACCGCCAATATTTTCGCTGATCCCAGGCTGGAGGATCTCTCGCCAGTGGCTCTGCAACGGGCCAAGTGGGCGACATCGACGATAGAAACGCCGCTCGTGCGCGGCAATCAGATGCAACGCCCGGCGGCAGCCTGGATGAAGCGGTCCGCCATCGTCAAGAACGGGCGCCAGCGGATGAAACGAATCCAGGGGACCCAGCGAGGGTAGGGTGCGGTCGACGCAATCGAAGAGCCCCGCAAAGACGATCTGTACCTCGGCCCCCTCGAACTCATAGCGGTCGCCCACTGGCTCACAGACGTCTTCCAACAGCTCCCGCACGAAGGCCTTCGCCATAGCGGCACCGAAATCAAAACCGAAGACCGAGACACGAACCTTTCCCAGAGGCATTTCGCTACTCGCGGCCGCATCGCTTACCGCGCCACGAAACTGTTCGATGGCGGCAGACTGACGTGTTGCCGCGCCACTCATGATCATATTGGCGGGGAGGGGGTTATCGCGAATCGGTTCGAAGACTTCGGCGCCTGTGCGAATGATGCCATCTTTAAGGCTCTTGACCCATTCCCATGGCTTAGTCAGCGAGCCTCTCCATGAACGACCAAGGACCTCCCACCATGCACCGCCACCAGTATTGAAAAGCGCATCCTTGGCAGCCCCAGTCACGCCACCACGGATATGTCCTTCAACGCCATCTGCTACTTCGCTGGAGCCACGCTGGAGCGTCCCCTCTAAACTTTCACTGGCTGTAGCTTGTTGCGGGGTTCCCAGACCCGAAATATATATCGCTCGAAAAGCACTACCTAACCGATCACGGCTCTTGCCAGGAAAGGCAGAAAACAATCGACCAATATTACTTACTCGATCATCAAGAAGATCCTGCTCAAGATGGCGCCCTACCCCATCAAAGAAAACGCCTATTTCCAAGTTTAATCGACAGTCGGCTCCGACAAATGAATCCTCCTGATCATCTGTGCGAGCGTTAATCGTCTGACAGCGCTCCAACGTCTGCTGGTCAATCATCCCTGGGGTACTCCCGCTCCAGAGAATCCGCCAGAGGAGAGCCGAAATCAGGCCCCCATACCAGCTTGACTCTGTTCTCCGGTAAAAAGTGAACGTGTAGATAACGATCGTCCCGAGTACGCTCCGGCATGGGTAGCGTCACGCTATGACGTTCCTGTTCATCACCTCGCTCAAATTCCTCAACTGTTCGGCCATATATCCAAACCACTTCGGCAGTATCACCAGAAAAAGACCAACAACAAGTCGTTTTTCCGCCATAAGGTCCTAAATTCCCCCCCCAATTATCGTTGACCCAATAACTATAGATAGGTCTGTCTATATAACTATGACTCTGTAGCGTTCCTCCGGTCGGCATTCGGATAAAGTTATACCAACCGACGTAAGCGAGAACTGCTAGCACGACTGCCACCTTTATCCAGGCGGGCACGTCCCGAAAAATCCGTCTAAATATCCAACGCACCAGCATGGTCAATATTCCTCTCGCGTTTGAAGGCATTCCAGCAATGCTGTATCCCCGCATGCCGCCTGTTCAAGGCACTGCCTCATCAAATCGCTTTGCATGAAAGCCTCCTCTTTTTCCAGCCAGAGATAGACATAGATCCTGCGATCCTCAGGGCGTGACAGCTTTGCTTCATCGGCAGCAAACAGCGCCTTGGCAACGCATCCCGGACGGTCACATGGGCAGATGTTCTCGAATAGCTCCGGCATCTCGCTCACGAGTTGTGCGGTCAACGCCGTGGCCTCGGTGTTCCCCTTGAGCGAATCCCACAGATGGGAGTCACAGTCGAGCCGCCAGACATCGTGCTTCGAGCCATCATCCGGCAGGCCGGCCAGGGCTTGCCACCCCTCCTCCGATGTGGGATACCACCAGCGTTCGATGCCATTGAAGAGATCCCTATACCAGGACCTTGAATTCGCCGCGTGGAGGGCTTGGATCATCGGGGGCAGATAGAAACGCATTAGCCAGGGCTTCCCCTCAGGTGACATTACGGTCATGGCCGGGGCCAGCTGGCGAGCTAAGGAATCACCGGGTTGGGGACTTTCCAGCCATGCCATCAGCCCGCATTCCATGCCGTTCAGGTCTTGCCACTCCTGCTCGCTGTCGGGCAGTGTCATCAGCCAAGGGCCTTCTCTGATCAAGTGCTCCTGCTGAGTGCCACGTATCAATGACCAATAATGTCCATCGGCGGCGTCAATCAGTGCCGTCCGCGTCGCTCGGGGCAACGCCCCCATCTCTATCAGGGCATAGCGGTGACTGTCAGGGGCTTCGACGTTCCGCCAGACATCGGGCCTCAACTCCCTCGTCATGCCCCGTCCCCCGATATAAGAGACTGCCCCTCGGCAAGCGCCTTCTTCCAGCACTCCTCGCATACGTTCGGTGGTACCAACGTGGTCGCCAGTGTGGCTTCACGCCGGCTGGCTTCGACTCGCTCATGATGTTCGGCGTTGGCTTCCTCCGGCAACAGCGGCGCCTGGGCGCCCTGCCCGGTGCCGCTGCCGGGGCTGCCGCCGGCGTTCACCTTGATGCTGGGGCCGACGA
>NZ_PXWD01000245.1:0-406 GCF_003011945.1 Halomonas sp. ND22Bw
CCAGGCGCTCGAATCACAGGCGATCACCGGCGAGGACGGAGCCGCGATCGATCACATCGAGCTGTTCGCCGACGATCCGGCGGCCGACAGCCGCAACTTCGTGCTTTGCCCGGGCAAGGCCTACGACCGCTCGCCCTGCGGAACCGGCACGAGCGCCAAACTGGCCTGCCTGGCCGCCGACGGCAAGCTGGCCCCCCACCGCCCCTGGCTGCAGGCCAGCATCACCGGCAGCCACTTCGAGGGCTACTACGAGTGGGAAGGCGAGCGCATTCGCCCCTATATCAAGGGCCGCGCCTATCTGAGTGCCGACAACACCTTGCTGATCGACGACCGGGACCCGTTTGCCTGGGGCATCGCGACGTCGTGACCCACACCGGCCCGGCCCGACGAGGCGCGGGACCAACAA
>NZ_PXWD01000246.1:0-404 GCF_003011945.1 Halomonas sp. ND22Bw
TGATCAACGCCGTGATGCTCGGCGTGCTGGCGCAACGCCTGGTGCGCACACTGTGCCCGCTGTGCAAGCAGCCCAACGAGTCGGTCCCGCGCGAGAAGCTCGCCGAGTTCGTCGCGCCCTGGCAGATCACCGGCTCGGTGCGCGCCTATCGGGCCGTGGGCTGCGTCGACTGCCGCATGACCGGCTACATGGGCCGCATGGGCCTGTACGAACTGCTCAGCATCAGCGAGGAGTTCAAGGCGCGCGTGAACAAGGAGCCGGTCTTGTCGGCCCTGCGCCGCCAAGCCGTCACCGACGGCATGCGTCCGCTGCGGCTCGCCGGCGCGCTGCGCGTGGCCGAAGGCGTGACGACCATCGAGGAAGTGCTGAGCGCGACGCCGCCGCTGGAGTAGACGGCCCTGTGT
>NZ_PXWD01000247.1:0-404 GCF_003011945.1 Halomonas sp. ND22Bw
ATCGCCCACGGCCTGCTCAGCGCCTCGTTCGGCTCTGCAGTCGTCGGCACCATCCTGCCGGGCGCCGGCTCGATCTATATCTCTCAGACCCTTGCCTTCCATCAGCCGGTGCGGATCGACGACGTCGTGCGCATCGTCATCACGGTGATCGAGGTCGAGGCCGAAAGCGCGCGGGTCAAGCTGAGCTGCGAGGGCTTCGTGGGCGAGACCATGATCATGGACGGCGTCGCGGTGGTCCGCGTTCCGCGCCGGCGCAAACCGTCCCAGCGCTGATGCAGGTCGTTCGCGACTGGCGCGACCTGCCGGACGCCGCAAAGGGCGCCGCCGTCGCCGTCGGGGCCTTCGACGGGGTGCATCGGGGCCACCAGGCCGTGATCGCCGATGCGAAGGCGGCGGCCGACCGG
>NZ_PXWD01000248.1:0-403 GCF_003011945.1 Halomonas sp. ND22Bw
TCCTTATCGGAGCCGCGGTCGCACTCTGCCAAGGCGATGCAGGCCAAAAGCCATCCCGCCCCGATCGAGGCCTTGCCTCGATTAGCCATAGAACCCGACCAGCAGCGCCCGCTCGTCAGAGCATAGGCTTCGCTTGATCTGCCCAGGGTTGAGATAGGTCGTCATCAAGCATGGCCCTGTCGAACCATCGGTGCGGTGGTCCATCCCTTTCACGTGACCCATCTCATGCGTCATCGCGGACTGCCAGTCGATATGCTGGCCGATATTGCTCGACGTAATCGACGAACCGCAGATTAAATCGGTCGATTGCGCCGTGTCGCCCGTGTCGTAGTAGATGCGGTCGGTGTTCACGTACACGGTCGCATCGATCGCCTGCGCAGGCGCTGGACCGGAATAGCCGTAA
>NZ_PXWD01000249.1:0-402 GCF_003011945.1 Halomonas sp. ND22Bw
CGGACCTATCAGCGAATCGCGCGCGATGAGCGTCACCGCGCGCTGGAGGTATTGTCGCAACGCGAGGTCGCCACTCGCGAGTTCGGACCATGGAGCATGGCGGAGCGGCGCGGTGACGAGGCGAACGACATGTTGTTTGACCGGATCGGAACGCTGGTCGCGGGGGCGTCCCCGTCGGTACGCGCGACCTTTGACCATTTCGCGAAGATCCACCGCGAACCCCGGCCGCCCCAATGAACGTCGGCGGCGACCGCCCGTAACGACCGCCGGTGTGTTCGCGCCGTCGTGGGGCCTGCGGCAGCCGCGAGGGCGCGAACCGCAGTTCAGGCCGTGAAAGCCGCGTTGATCGTCAGCTTCACCTCATCCGAGACCACCGGCGCCGCGAAGCCCAGGCCGAAGTCG
>NZ_PXWD01000250.1:0-402 GCF_003011945.1 Halomonas sp. ND22Bw
GCACTTATAACGTCATCGCGCAGCTTTGCCACTTCACGAGGCACTCAGGCCGAGCCCGAAGACCACGCCACGCCTGCAAAACCCCGCCGAAGACCGGAGGGTGGAACAGAACTTCGAAGCCGAATTGTGACCCCGGAGATGCTGGCGTCTGCGTCAGAAGTCCGGCAGTTAATCGTCCCGTTCGTTCCGATCAACGGTACGGCCGGCTTTTCCCGTCCGCCGCACCCGCATCGAGGCAGGTCATGCCGTTCAGCCGTCCCCTCTGCGGTCTCGTGCCGATCCTGGTTCTGCTGAGCGCATCCGCCTCGGCCGCGGGTGCGTCCGCAGACCCGTCCCTGGTACGCCGGCATGCCCCCGTGGCGCCTTTCACGTTCCCGTGCGGAACGCCCGGCGCCTGCGGCG
>NZ_PXWD01000251.1:0-401 GCF_003011945.1 Halomonas sp. ND22Bw
GATATTCCAGCCCGTAGAAGTACAGGAACACGAAGGCGATCTCGGCGGAGGGGTCGGAGCGTCCCGCCGCCAGCCATTGCAGATAGGCACGTCGGGCCGCGGGGCTGATCCCCTCGTACCGGCACCAGTAGGTCAATCCGGCCGCCGAGGCCCTGCCGGCCTTCGCCACGGGCAGCTCGGGATTGATGAGGCAGTTCTCCTGGCGCCAGGCGTCCGATCCGAGCTTCTCGCCGACATAGAACAAGCCTCCCGTGACCGTCAGGCCCTGGATCTCGACCACTTCGCCAGGCGGCACCCACCGGGCTGATCCACTCCGCTTGCCGCGCCCCTCCGGTCGACGCCGAATGACGGGTTCCAGCTGATCGACGAGTGCCGTGATCGTGAAGGCAGGCTCGTCAAGC
>NZ_PXWD01000252.1:0-401 GCF_003011945.1 Halomonas sp. ND22Bw
ACAGCAGCGACACGGCGCAGATCAATTTCGACGGCTGCCGCATTCCGGCCGAGAACCTGATCGGTGCCGAGGGTGAGGGCTACAAGATCGCGCTCGGCGCGCTCGAAGGCGGTCGCATCGGCATCGCGGCGCAGAGCGTGGGCATGGCACGCAGCGCCTTCGAGGTGGCGCTGGCCTACGCCAAGGAGCGGCAGGCCTTCGGCGGATCGATCTTCGACCAGCAGGCGGTCGGCTTCCGCCTGGCCGAATGCGCAACCCAGCTCGAGGCCGCGCGCCAGCTCATCTGGCACGCCGCCGCCCTGCGCGACGCCGGCCGGCCCTGCCTGAAGGAAGCCGCGATGGCCAAGCTCTTCGCCAGCGAGATGGCCGAGAAGGTCTGCAGCGCCGCCATCCAGACGCTC
>NZ_PXWD01000253.1:0-401 GCF_003011945.1 Halomonas sp. ND22Bw
TGATCGGCGCCGGCGGCCTGGTCGAGCTGATCCTGGACGCCGGCGTAGGCGGCCTGGTCTATGCCGGCGCCGCCCTGGCGCTGAACGCCGCCGGGGTCCGCGATGTGCTGAAACGCCTGATCCAGGCCCGCCGACGAGTGGCCGTATGATCGGGGCCGCCATCCACGACAACGCCGCCTGGGCGGCCGCCCGACCGACGATCTCGGTCCTGATCCCCTTCCTCCGCGACGATCCTCAGGCGCTGATGGAGTTGCTGGATCGAGAGGCCGAGGCGTTGAACGGCGCGGTCGAGTTGATCCTGCTGGACGACGGCACGGCGGACGCCGCCCTGACCGAGCGGCTCAAGTCCGCCTCCGACGTGTTGCGTCTGCCAGTCCGGCTGATCACCCTGTCCGCCAACG
>NZ_PXWD01000254.1:0-400 GCF_003011945.1 Halomonas sp. ND22Bw
AATTCCTTCTCCAGCCGGGTGAGCTGGATCTGCACGGCGCCGATCTGATCGGCCAGCCCGGTCACCACCCGCTGGGCCAGGGATGGCACTTCAGCCGCGTCTCCGGCCGAGAGCCGGGCCGCCAGTTCGAGCGCATGACGCAGGCCCCGCGCCATCTCGATCCCGAACTCGGCGAGCAGGCCGCGGATCATATTCACCAACTGCGTGCGTTGCTTGACCAGCAGGTCGCGCGTCCGGTGCAGCGCCAGCGCCGCCTGCTGCTCGGTCGACTTCACCGGCACGAACCGCATGCTGGGGCGCGTCACCGCCTCGCAGATGGCGGCGGCATCGTTCGCATCAGTCTTACCGCGCTTGACGTATGGCTTCACGTAAGCCGGCGGCATCAGCCGCACGTCGTGGC
>NZ_PXWD01000025.1:0-3557 GCF_003011945.1 Halomonas sp. ND22Bw
GATGTACTGCCAAGTAGGAAAGTCCCATAAGGTCATGTACTGGGCATAATGCCAGGCGGGCCATTTACCGTCATTGACGTCAATAGGGGGCGTACTTGGCATATGATACACTTGATGTACTGCCAAGTGGGCAGTTTACCGTAAATACTCCACCCATTGACGTCAATGGAAAGTCCCTATTGGCGTTACTATGGGAACATACGTCATTATTGACGTCAATGGGCGGGGGTCGTTGGGCGGTCAGCCAGGCGGGCCATTTACCGTAAGTTATGTAACGCGGAACTCCATATATGGGCTATGAACTAATGACCCCGTAATTGATTACTATTAATAACTAGTCAATAATCAATGTCAACGCGTATATCTGGCCCGTACATCGCGAAGCAGCAAGAACATGTGAGCAAAAGGCCAGCAAAAGGCCAGGAACCGTAAAAAGGCCGCGTTGCTGGCGTTTTTCCATAGGCTCCGCCCCCCTGACGAGCATCACAAAAATCGACGCTCAAGTCAGAGGTGGCGAAACCCGACAGGACTATAAAGATACCAGGCGTTTCCCCCTGGAAGCTCCCTCGTGCGCTCTCCTGTTCCGACCCTGCCGCTTACCGGATACCTGTCCGCCTTTCTCCCTTCGGGAAGCGTGGCGCTTTCTCATAGCTCACGCTGTAGGTATCTCAGTTCGGTGTAGGTCGTTCGCTCCAAGCTGGGCTGTGTGCACGAACCCCCCGTTCAGCCCGACCGCTGCGCCTTATCCGGTAACTATCGTCTTGAGTCCAACCCGGTAAGACACGACTTATCGCCACTGGCAGCAGCCACTGGTAACAGGATTAGCAGAGCGAGGTATGTAGGCGGTGCTACAGAGTTCTTGAAGTGGTGGCCTAACTACGGCTACACTAGAAGAACAGTATTTGGTATCTGCGCTCTGCTGAAGCCAGTTACCTTCGGAAAAAGAGTTGGTAGCTCTTGATCCGGCAAACAAACCACCGCTGGTAGCGGTGGTTTTTTTGTTTGCAAGCAGCAGATTACGCGCAGAAAAAAAGGATCTCAAGAAGATCCTTTGATCTTTTCTACGGGGTCTGACGCTCAGTGGAACGAAAACTCACGTTAAGGGATTTTGGTCATGAGATTATCAAAAAGGATCTTCACCTAGATCCTTTTAAATTAAAAATGAAGTTTTAGCACGTGCTATTATTGAAGCATTTATCAGGGTTATTGTCTCATGAGCGGATACATATTTGAATGTATTTAGAAAAATAAACAAATAGGGGTTCCGCGCACATTTCCCCGAAAAGTGCCACCTGATGCGGTGTGAAATACCGCACAGATGCGTAAGGAGAAAATACCGCATCAGGAAATTGTAAGCGTTAATAATTCAGAAGAACTCGTCAAGAAGGCGATAGAAGGCGATGCGCTGCGAATCGGGAGCGGCGATACCGTAAAGCACGAGGAAGCGGTCAGCCCATTCGCCGCCAAGCTCTTCAGCAATATCACGGGTAGCCAACGCTATGTCCTGATAGCGGTCCGCCACACCCAGCCGGCCACAGTCGATGAATCCAGAAAAGCGGCCATTTTCCACCATGATATTCGGCAAGCAGGCATCGCCATGGGTCACGACGAGATCCTCGCCGTCGGGCATGCTCGCCTTGAGCCTGGCGAACAGTTCGGCTGGCGCGAGCCCCTGATGCTCTTCGTCCAGATCATCCTGATCGACAAGACCGGCTTCCATCCGAGTACGTGCTCGCTCGATGCGATGTTTCGCTTGGTGGTCGAATGGGCAGGTAGCCGGATCAAGCGTATGCAGCCGCCGCATTGCATCAGCCATGATGGATACTTTCTCGGCAGGAGCAAGGTGAGATGACAGGAGATCCTGCCCCGGCACTTCGCCCAATAGCAGCCAGTCCCTTCCCGCTTCAGTGACAACGTCGAGCACAGCTGCGCAAGGAACGCCCGTCGTGGCCAGCCACGATAGCCGCGCTGCCTCGTCTTGCAGTTCATTCAGGGCACCGGACAGGTCGGTCTTGACAAAAAGAACCGGGCGCCCCTGCGCTGACAGCCGGAACACGGCGGCATCAGAGCAGCCGATTGTCTGTTGTGCCCAGTCATAGCCGAATAGCCTCTCCACCCAAGCGGCCGGAGAACCTGCGTGCAATCCATCTTGTTCAATCATGCGAAACGATCCTCATCCTGTCTCTTGATCAGAGCTTGATCCCCTGCGCCATCAGATCCTTGGCGGCAAGAAAGCCATCCAGTTTACTTTGCAGGGCTTCCCAACCTTACCAGAGGGCGCCCCAGCTGGCAATTCCGGTTCGCTTGCTGTCCATAAAACCGCCCAGTAGAAGCCATAGAGCCCACCGCATCCCCAGCATGCCTGCTATTGTCTTCCCAATCCTCCCCCTTGCTGTCCTGCCCCACCCCACCCCCCAGAATAGAATGACACCTACTCAGACAATGCGATGCAATTTCCTCATTTTATTAGGAAAGGACAGTGGGAGTGGCACCTTCCAGGGTCAAGGAAGGCACGGGGGAGGGGCAAACAACAGATGGCTGGCAACTAGAAGGCACAGTCGAGGCTGATCAGCGGGTTTAAACGGGCCCTCTAGACTCGAGCGGCCGCTCAATTGCGGATCTTCATGGTCATGTAAGCCTCGATATAGTTGATAAAGATGTCGAATTCCGACATCGCCTTGTAGATGCCCTTTTCTTGCAGCTTGTTGAATGCGTTTTTCACTTGTTCGACCGCCTTCGATTTGTTCTCGCACGGCAGGAACCGGTGGCACCGGCGCAGTCTAAGCCTCAGAGTTTTGAGATTCTCTCCGAGGCTATTCACGTGGGCCTTGATATCGGGATCCTGGTTTTCGGCCTGTGGCATGACTTCCTCCAAGTAGAACTGAATCATTTCGGAGAGCGCCTGGCAGCCGAGGTATCCCTTGAAATCTTCGAGCAGGGACTCTTTCAGCAGCAGATTGTCCAACTGGTCCTTCATTTGGAAAAAGGTTTTAACGCGTGAGAAAGCGTCCCGCAGATCGCGCAGCATATTAGGGAGGTTCCCCGGAAAATGAGTACAGGAGTTTTCGCTTTGCGTTCCCTGACCCGGTGATGCTCTCACTCCGGTAAGCAGCACGAGACAGCACAGCAAGGCGCTCGAATGCATGGTACCAAGCTTAAGTTTAAACGCTAGCCAGCTTGGGTCTCCCTATAGTGAGTCGTATTAATTTCGATAAGCCAGTAAGCAGTGGGTTCTCTAGTTAGCCAGAGAGCTCTGCTTATATAGACCTCCCACCGTACACGCCTACCGCCCATTTGCGTCAATGGGGCGGAGTTGTTACGACATTTTGGAAAGTCCCGTTGATTTTGGTGCCAAAACAAACTCCCATTGACGTCAATGGGGTGGAGACTTGGAAATCCCCGTGAGTCAAACCGCTATCCACGCCCATTGATGTACTGCCAAAACCGCATCACCATGGTAATAGCGATGACTAATACGTAGATGTACTGCCAAGTAGGAAAGTCCCATAAGGTCATGTACTGGGCATAATGCCAGGCGGGCCATTTACCGTCATTGA
>NZ_PXWD01000255.1:0-400 GCF_003011945.1 Halomonas sp. ND22Bw
CCTGTTTGGACGGGGCTGTAGCCGAGAACATTCTGCATGGACAGAGTCAGGAAGTACCACATCGGGTTCAGGCATGCTCCAGCCAGCAGCATGATCACATTGCCGATGGAGACTGCCCTGTTCCGAAAGATATGCAGCGGTATCAGAGGTGACGATGTCACCCATTTTTCGACGACGACGAAGGCGATCAGGAGCGATACGCCAATCGCAATGCCAGAGATGGTCGAGTTTGCCGACCAACCATCATCTGCAGCCTGGGCGATACCGTAAGCCAAGGATCCGAGACCTGCTGTCGCCAAGACTGCTCCAGCGAAGTCCAGTCGTGGACGCGGCCCAGAGGGACGATCAGCGGCAATACAGCGAACAGCCAGCAGCACTGCAGCCATCCCGATCGGCACAT
>NZ_PXWD01000256.1:0-400 GCF_003011945.1 Halomonas sp. ND22Bw
GAACAGTTGAAGGCCTGGGGGTGCGTAATCGGTCGGCTGCCCCTGACGACGGCGAAGGGCGTAGTCCACGCCGGTCTGAACCGCCCGCTCATCGGTCGGTTTAGACAGGACGCCGATGGTGCCGGCGACGCCGTCGCGCACCATGCCAGGATTGGCCGTCATGAACAGGACGCTGACCCCCATGTCCTGCCCCAGCTCGCGACCCAAGTCGATGCCGGTCGCCCCGTCTGAAAGATGGATGTCGACAAGGGCCAGATCGACGTCGTTCTCGCGCACGATGTCGCGCGCGGCCTTGGCGGTGGCGGCTACGCCGATGACGTCGTGCCCCAGGTCCTCCAGCACGAAGCGGAGTTCCATGGCTACGAGGGCTTCGTCTTCGATGATGAGAATGCGAGCGGTC
>NZ_PXWD01000257.1:0-400 GCF_003011945.1 Halomonas sp. ND22Bw
TGGCCGACCTGCGCCATCTGGGCGCGGCGGCGCGCGACCACGCCTTTCCGACCGACGCGGCGCCCAGCGTGATCGTGACGGCCAAGTCGGTCGACCGTGCGCGGGGACAGGCGATGGCGGCCAAGGGCGCGGCCGGCGTGACCCAACCCGACATCCGCTGGGGTCGCTGCGACATCAAGACGGTAGGCTTGCTGCCCAATGTGCTGGCCAAACAGGCCGCGCGCGAACGCGGCGCCTACGAATGTCTGATGTACGACGACATGGGTCTGGTGACCGAAGGCGCATCGACAAACGCCTGGATCGTGGACGAGGACGGCCGTCTGCGGACCCGCGACACCCAGGCCAATATTCTGCGGGGGATCACCCGCGAGGCGGTCCTGAAACTGGTCGCGACCGAGGG
>NZ_PXWD01000258.1:0-400 GCF_003011945.1 Halomonas sp. ND22Bw
CGCGCGTCCCGACAGGGTGGCGCGCTTGGCGTAGTCGTCGGCGAGCGTCGCTTCAGGCCCCCGGCCCGGTCGGCCGATGGCGACGATGCCCAGCTGCATGGTGTCAGTCGCGCGCGGTGCGGTGCGCGGAATCGACGGCCCAGATCTTCTCGATATTGTAGAAGGTGCGGACCTCGGGGCGGAACAGGTGCACGATCACATCGCCGGCGTCTATCAGAACCCAGTCGCAGTGCGGCAGGCCCTCGACCTTGGCCTTGCCCAGGCCCTGTTCCTTCAGGGTGCGCAGCAGGTGGTCGGCGATGGCGCCGACGTGACGGGGCGACCGGCCCGACGCCACGATCATGGTGTCGGCCATGGCGCTCTTGCCCTTCAGGTCGATCAGGACGAGGTCCTGGGCCTT
>NZ_PXWD01000259.1:0-399 GCF_003011945.1 Halomonas sp. ND22Bw
CCGTCCACCGTGGGATCGATCATCGACAGCGCTTCCTGCCAGCCGGCGGGATTCTTCGCGAGCAGCATGTGAACGGAGTGCGGTCCGACCTCGACGGTGCTGTATCGACCTGCGACTTCTTGAACCGTCGATGCGGCGGCAACTGCCCCGACCGGATCTGCACCCAAAGCCGCTGCAGCCGCTACGGCCTGAGCTGCGTTGCCGCGGTTGGCTTTTCCGGGGAGGGTCTACGTCATCGGAATCTTCAGGCCGTCGGGGCCGTAGAGATTGTCGGCGTCGAGCCACCAGGGCGGCTCGGGCCGCGCGAAGTCGGAACCGGTACTGCGCCAGTGCTTTCCCTCCCACACGATGGGTTCGCCGGTGCGCGGGCAGCTGACGGAATCGCCGGCCCAACCGCCG
>NZ_PXWD01000260.1:0-399 GCF_003011945.1 Halomonas sp. ND22Bw
ATCTCGGTGAGCTTGCGGCCGACGGGCGCCTTCTTCCAGGCGATGGCCTGTTCGTAGGAGCTGACCAGGGCCGGCATCAGGCCGATGTTCAACTCCGGCACCTCGCCGCCGGCATAGGGCGAGGGATAGAGCGAGAGGTCGAGGGCACCCTTGCGCATCGCGGCGAACTGGGCGTTCGTCTTCATCAGCGACGAGCCGGGATAGACCTGCACCTCGAGGGCGCCCTTCGAGCGCTCTGCCAGCGCCATCGCGAACTTGCGACACATCCGATCGCGAAAGTCGCCCTCCTCGAGGGTGCCACCGGGAAACTGGTGCGAGAGCTTCAGGGTGGTGGCCGCCCGGGCACGTGAGCCGAGGGACAGGATGGCGGGGGCGGCGAGGCCGCCGGCGAGTACCCAG
>NZ_PXWD01000261.1:0-399 GCF_003011945.1 Halomonas sp. ND22Bw
TTTCGTGGCGCAGAAATACGTCGAAGCCTTCGCCGAACTGGCCCGCAGCCCGCAGCAGCGCACCGTCATCGTGCCCGCCGAAATGGGCGCCCTGGTCGGCACCATCGCCGGCATCGGCGAGATGGTCGGCCTAGCCAAGCAGCAGAGCGGACAGACTGTCGCGCCCGCGCGTCCAGCCCCGCCGCGTCGCCCCGCAGCAGGCAGCGTCCCGCCCTCCGCCTAATTCCCTTAGGAAGCTGATCGATGACTGCGCTCGCCGATTTCTATGTCGCCCAGCCGTTCTGGATCTGGCTGGCCGTGGGCGTGCTGCTGCTGGCGGTGGAGGCGATGTTCTCGACCGAATGGCTGCTGTGGCCCGCAGGCTCGGCCGGGGGCGTTGCGGTGATGACAGCGGCGGGC
>NZ_PXWD01000262.1:0-397 GCF_003011945.1 Halomonas sp. ND22Bw
CGACAGGATGCGACATGGAAAACATTTCATTACAATAATGTACCGGCGGGACCGGCGACGGCATCACACAGATGCCGCCGCCCGCCCCGGCCCGGTCAGAACCGCCCGCGCAGCGTCACGCCATAGGTGCGCGGCTCGGCCAGGAAGTTCGAGAAGATCTGCCGGCCGCCGGGATATTGCGGATCCTGGAACGCGGCGGTGTTGGCGCCTTCCTGGAACGGCGAATTGAACGCGACCTGCGCATAATCCTTGTTGAAGATGTTCTGCGCCCACAGCTCGACCGCCCACCGCTCGCTCGGCCCGCGGATGCCGACGCGCGCGTTGACCAGCGCGAAGCCGTCCTGCACCTTTTGCGGGAACAGGTCCGACCCGGTGTTATAGTCGCCCGTCAGCCGCG
>NZ_PXWD01000263.1:0-397 GCF_003011945.1 Halomonas sp. ND22Bw
CCGATCTGCTGGGCTTCACCAGTCAGAGCCACTTCAACCGGGCCTTCAAGACGCACCTGGGCGAGACCCCGACAAACTTCCGCACCCGGCGCCAGGGGGCGAGGATGGCGTAACGCGCGCCACGTCAGGCTAAGCCGCCATCGGCGGCCAGTCATCAGCATCGTGAACGAGATCGTCCCGAGGCCCACACGTCCCGGACTGCGAACCCGTGCGCGTGCCAAATCAAACAAAAAACGATCAAGGGAGGACAACAATGAAGGCCAAGAAACCCATTCTCACGGCGGCCAGCGCGCTGGCCCTGACCTGCGGGACAGGCGCCGCTTGGGCTCAAACCAGCCCGCAGCCGACCGCAGAGCCCCAGCAGAGCGCGGAGGCGACGGTGGTCGACGAAATCGTC
>NZ_PXWD01000264.1:0-397 GCF_003011945.1 Halomonas sp. ND22Bw
GCGTGCGGTCGATCTCGGGCCATTCGATGGGCGGGCACGGCGCCCGACCCTGGCGCTGAAACATCCCGACCTGTTCCGCTCGGTCTCGGCCTTTGCGCCCATCCTGTCGCCATCGGTCGTGCCGTGGGGCGAAAAGGCCTTCAGCGCCTATCTGGGGGACGACCGCGCCGTGTGGGATCGGCATGACGCCGCCAAACTGATGGCGTCCGGTGGGGCCAAGGGCGTGTACGACGACATCCTGATCGACCAGGGCGACGCCGACAGCTTCCTGACCGACCAGCTGAAGCCCGAACTGCTGCAGGCCGCCGCCGACGCTGCGGGCCAGAAGGTCACCATCCGCATGCAGCCGGGCTACGACCACTCCTATTTCTTCATGACCAGCTTCATCGCCGACCAC
>NZ_PXWD01000026.1:0-3079 GCF_003011945.1 Halomonas sp. ND22Bw
GTCGTCTGTTGTCAGTCACAGACCACTTGGGTGTTATATGGTCAAGCCTCACGGGCCATTAGTATCGGTTAGCTCAACGCCTTGCAGCGCTTCCACACCCGACCTATCAACCAGCTCGTCTCGCTGGGCCCTTCAGGAGGCTCGAGGCCTCGGGGAGATCTCATCTTGAAGGAGGCTTCCCGCTTAGATGCTTTCAGCGGTTATCCCGTCCGACCATAGCTACCCGGCGATGCCACTGGCGTGACAACCGGAACACCAGAGGGTCGTCCACTCCGGTCCTCTCGTACTAGGAGCAGCACTTCTCAAATCTCCAACGCCCACGGCAGATAGGGACCGAACTGTCTCACGACGTTCTAAACCCAGCTCGCGTACCACTTTAAATGGCGAACAGCCATACCCTTGGGACCGACTTCAGCCCCAGGATGTGATGAGCCGACATCGAGGTGCCAAACACCGCCGTCGATGTGAACTCTTGGGCGGTATCAGCCTGTTATCCCCGGAGTACCTTTTATCCGTTGAGCGATGGCCCTTCCATACAGAACCACCGGATCACTAGAACCTACTTTCGTACCTGCTCGACGTGTCTGTCTCGCAGTCAAGCACCCTTATGCTCTTGCACTCATTGCACGATTTCCAACCGTGCTGAGGGTACCTTCGTGCTCCTCCGTTACGCTTTGGGAGGAGACCGCCCCAGTCAAACTACCCACCACACACGGTCCTCGATCCGGATAACGGACCGGAGTTAGAACGCCAATGATGCCAGGCTGGTATTTCAAGGTTGGCTCCACTCGATCTGGCGACCGAGTTTCCAAGCCTCCCAGCTATCCTACACAAGCAACATCAGCGTCCAGTGTGAAGCTGTAGTAAAGGTTCACGGGGTCTTTCCGTCTAGCCGCGGGTACACAGCATCTTCACTGCGATTTCAATTTCACTGAGTCTCGGGTGGAGACAGCGTGGCCATCATTACGCCATTCGTGCAGGTCGGAACTTACCCGACAAGGAATTTCGCTACCTTAGGACCGTTATAGTTACGGCCGCCGTTTACCGGGGCTTCGATCAGGAGCTTCGCTTACGCTAACACCATCAATTAACCTTCCGGCACCGGGCAGGCGTCATACCCTATACGTCCGCTTACGCGTTTGCAGAGTACTGTGTTTTTAATAAACAGTTGCAGCCACCTGGTATCTTCGACCGGCGTCAGCTCCACCCGCAAGGGGCTTCACCTAATACCGGCGTGCCTTCTCCCGAAGTTACGGCACCATTTTGCCTAGTTCCTTCACCCGAGTTCTCTCAAGCGCCTTGGTATTCTCTACCTGACCACCTGTGTCGGTTTGGGGTACGGTTCCACTGTATCTGAAGCTTAGAGGCTTTTCCTGGGAGCGTGGCATCGATGACTTCCAGACCGTAGTCTGTTCGTCTCGTCTCTCGGCCTTGGGGAACCGGATTTGCCTAATCCCCCAGCCTACTGACTTTCACCAGGACAACCAACGCCTGGCTCACCTAGCCTTCTCCGTCCCCCCATCGCAATACAGTGAAGTACGGGAATATTGACCCGTTTCCCATCGACTACGCCTTTCGGCCTCGCCTTAGGGGCCGACTCACTCTGCTCCGATTAGCGTCGAACAGAAACCCTTGGTCTTCCGGCGGGGAGGTTTTTCACCCCCCTTATCGTTACTCATGTCAGCATTCGCACTCGTGATACCTCCAGCAAGCCTCTCGACTCACCTTCGTCGGCGTACACGACGCTCCTCTACCGCGCATCATTCGATGCACCCGTAGCTTCGGTACCTGGTTTGAGCCCCGTTACATCTTCCGCGCAGGCCGACTCGACTAGTGAGCTATTACGCTTTCTTTAAAGGATGGCTGCTTCTAAGCCAACCTCCTAGCTGTCTGAGCCTTCCCACATCGTTTCCCACTTAACCAGGATTTGGGGACCTTAGCTGACGGTCTGGGTTGTTTCCCTTTTCACAACGGACGTTAGCACCCGCTGTGTGTCTCCCACGCTGCACTCACCGGTATTCGGAGTTTGCCTCGGGTTGGTAAGTCGGGATGACCCCCTAGCCGAAACAGTGCTCTACCCCCGGCGGTGATACGTGAGGCGCTACCTAAATAGCTTTCGAGGAGAACCAGCTATCTCCGGGCTTGATTAGCCTTTCACTCCGATCCACAAGTCATCCAAATCTTTTTCAACAGATCCTGGTTCGGTCCTCCAGTTGATGTTACTCAACCTTCAACCTGCTCATGGATAGATCGCCCGGTTTCGGGTCTATATCCAGCGACTGGTCGCCCAGTTAAGACTCGGTTTCCCTACGCCTCCCCTATACGGTTAAGCTCGCCACTGAATATAAGTCGCTGACCCATTATACAAAAGGTACGCGGTCACGGGACGAGCCCGCTCCCACTGCTTGTACGCACACGGTTTCAGGGTCTATTTCACTCCCCTCTCCGGGGTTCTTTTCGCCTTTCCCTCACGGTACTGGTTCACTATCGGTCAGTCAGGAGTATTTAGCCTTGGAGGATGGTCCCCCCGTCTTCAATCAGGGTTTCACGTGCCCCGACCTACTCGATTTCACGGGATCAGGCTTTCGACTACGGGGCTATCACCCTGTATCGCTGAGTTTCCCAACTCATTCGCCTAACCTTTCACCCGCTTAAGGGCTGGTCCCCGTTCGCTCGCCGCTACTGGGGGAATCTCGGTTGATTTCTTTTCCTCGGGGTACTTAGATGTTTCAGTTCCCCCGGTTCGCCTCGTGCACCTATGTATTCAGTGCACGATACCTATCTGACGATAGGTGGGTTTCCCCATTCAGAGATGTCCGGGTCGCAGGTTGTTTGCCACCTCGCCGAACCTTATCGCAGGCTTCCACGTCTTTCATCGCCTCTGACTGCCAAGGCATCCACCGTGTGCGCTTCATCGCTTGACCATATAACCCCAAGGGGTCTGATCCGCGATGACAACCACGACAATTGCCGGATACGCTTGAGACGTATCTCATGCCCTTCCCCGGGTAGGGAAGGGACTTTGTCAGCATGATTCACATTGTTAAAGAGCGACTGTCAATCGACAGTCACAAACGTG
>NZ_PXWD01000265.1:0-397 GCF_003011945.1 Halomonas sp. ND22Bw
GGAGGTCCCGGCACTCGACCCAGAGCCAGAGCCAGAGCCAGAGCCAGAGCCAGAGCCAGAGCCGGAATCCCCGCCGTTGCCGCCGCTATCGTTCGCGCCGCCTTGGCCCGCAAATCCCCAGTCGGGCGAACTTGGGTCCTTGACCGTGCTGATGGAACCCGTCGAACCCGTGCCCGTCACTCCGTCGACAGAGCCACCGCCGCCACCACAGGAAAGAACGAGTACCGTCGAGAGCGCGACAAGGCAGCGCATCAAAAGCTTAGTCATTGCTTTGGATTCTCCGTTGCTATCGCTTCGGTTGGCTCCTCAGAGAGACCCTTGCTATCTTCGAAATACGTATAAATCCCCACTCGGATGCGTGCCGTTGCGGCCTCACCACCGGTATCGATTGCCGTTC
>NZ_PXWD01000266.1:0-397 GCF_003011945.1 Halomonas sp. ND22Bw
GGATGTTGATGCGTTCGCCAGCGGATGAGAGGTCGGCGATGACTGTCAGCGTTCTGCGTTGTTTGTCAGCGCTGTCACGTCGAGGGGAGGCGATGAGCCGTTGGGTTCGTATGTCACGGTCATCGGCAGTCATCGTTGTTCGTCCTCGTTCGTGTGGGTGGTTACGGACTCGAGCGGTATGAAGGCAGCTGCGGTCCTCGCTTTCCTCAGTTCGCGGGAGGCGTTGTCGATGACCGCGCGTTGGTCTGCGGGCAGGTCGGCAAGCATTGCGTCCATCGACGAGATGACGTCCGTGAACGCGTGAATTTGGGCGTCGAAGTTGGTGATCACCCACGACGCGGAGTCGGTGGCGATTGCAGTTTCTTTGTCTGTGCGCAGCTCTGCGAGATGCTGCTCG
>NZ_PXWD01000267.1:0-395 GCF_003011945.1 Halomonas sp. ND22Bw
TGGGGTCGCTCTGTTCGAATTTGCCGGCGGCCGACCAACGCCACGCCGCTCAGGGTCCGCAAGCTCGTCAAGCTCAGGTTCGTCTATTGTGATCCGGGTGAGCCCATCGTTGCCGATGGACCGGCGCCACCGCTTACGCTTCGCCAGCGATTTTGCAGCCGGTTCGGACCGGCCGATGCGCTCAGCTAGCTCTGCGTAAGTCAGGTGCAGGGTCAGCGGAACGACCGATCCTAGATCGAACCTCAAACGACCGGGGGTCCATGCCGGGACCGAACTTGGTTCGGCCTACCCGTAACCTTGCGCTTGCGCTACTTAACGACCCGTTGACCAAAAAGGGTTTGAACTGGGACCGAACCACGTTCGGATCGGACGAGGCGTAACCGTTGACGCGGTTC
>NZ_PXWD01000268.1:0-395 GCF_003011945.1 Halomonas sp. ND22Bw
CGACGTAGCGCACCTTCTTGATCGCGAGGATCGGGTGCAGCGGCTCCTTCATCGGCGTGCCGTCGGGGTTGTTGATGAGCCAGCCGCAGGGCAGCCCGCCCATCTTCCCTTCGATGTCCTTGCCGCTGAAGATGCCGATCACGCCCGGCATCTTCGACGCCTCGGCAATGTCGACCGACCTGATGGTGGCGTGGGCGTGCGGCGAGCGCACGAAGATGGCATGGCTTTGCGCGGCCATGGTCACGTCGTCGGTGTAGTTGCCGGCGCCGGTCAGGAAGCGGTAGTCCTCCTTGCGGCGGACCGCCTCGCCGATGTGCGGGAGATTGGCGAAATCGGATGCACCCATGGTGTGCTCCTGGTCAGGCCGCGACGGGCTTGGATGCGGCGGCCATGTC
>NZ_PXWD01000269.1:0-395 GCF_003011945.1 Halomonas sp. ND22Bw
TCAGCCACCGGTCCGCCGCCAATCGCCAACGTCAGGCTCGGGGCTCCATTGGAAGAAGGTCCGCGTCACGTTCGAGGTCTTCGCGCCTGAGCCGACGCCCCTCCAGGAGCAGCCAGTCGAGTCGTTCCCGGAGTTGATCGTCAGAAAAGCCGGGCGCCCAGGCGAGCGGCCTCAGTTCGATGAGCGCCTCCTCCTGGCCCATCCGGAACTCCCCCGTCAGGGTGGTCAGTTCGATGGTCAGGCTGATGCTCTGGGACCGATGCCGGTTGGGGCAGGACGAGATGGCGGCCGCTGACGGTGTCATAGACATTCTGCGACACCGTCGCGACGACCGGCCCGGCGCGCGCGGTGTCCACCCCGGTCAACAGGACCGCAGGAATGATCGCGCCAGCCTT
>NZ_PXWD01000270.1:0-394 GCF_003011945.1 Halomonas sp. ND22Bw
GCACCGTCATGTCGGTGCGCGACAGCGACAGACATTCCTCGACCGAGCGCACGGAGGGTCCGACCTTCGCCCCCAGGTCCCACAGGACGTAGAGGACGAACTCGATCACGCTCTCGCCGCGCGGCGTGGCCTTGGCCGGGCGCAGGAACAGCAGGTCCAGGTCCGAAAAGGGTGCCAGCACGCCCCGGCCGTAACCCCCCACAGCCCCCAGCGACAGCCGTTCGGTCTCGACGGCCGAAACCGGGAACAGCACCTCGGTCGCCACCCGCCACAGGGCGATCAGCATCTCGTCGGCGGCGGAGGCATACAGGCGGGCGACCTCGCGCCCCTTCAGCCCGGCGTCCAGCTTGCGTTCGACGCGGGTGCGGGCGGCGTCATAGGCCTCTCGCAGAAC
>NZ_PXWD01000271.1:0-394 GCF_003011945.1 Halomonas sp. ND22Bw
GGTAGAAGCCCATGACGACGGTCTGACCGTCCGTGTCGTCGCGCTCGATCCGGTAGGCCGGCCGAACCCCCACGCCGAGGCGGCTGAGGCGGACGCGCAGGGTCGGATTGGTGGCCTGGTCGGGGACCATGTTGAGGTAGACGCCCTTCAGGTATTCGAGGCGGTCCGCCTTGCGGCCCGCGAGGTCCGCGATCGTGACGTTCTCGGCGAGCATGTCGGTCTGGCTCATGGTGAATCTCTCCGGGTTGGGATGGGGCGCCGCTCGGCGCCAGGGTGTTGGAGTGGAGCGCCTCTCGGCGCCGGGGCTCAAGGAACGCGCGGTGCCGCGCGTCAGGCGATGGGCGGGGCGGCATAGGAAATCGGCTCCTTGGCAGTCTCTTCCTCGAAGGTGCCG
>NZ_PXWD01000272.1:0-393 GCF_003011945.1 Halomonas sp. ND22Bw
CAGACGCAGAGCCAGCGCAAGACCAAGCCCACCGACGAGAGCGGGCGCTTTGCCGCCGCGATCCTCGGAAATACCGAGGACGTCTGGAAGGAGGTCCTGCCGAACCAGACCGGGCGTCAGTACCGCCCGACCACCATGGTGCTCTACCAGGGAGGCACGCGCAGCGGCTGCGGCTCGGCCCAGGCGGCGATGGGGCCGTTCTACTGCCCCCTCGACAAGAAGGTCTACCTCGACACGTCCTTCTTCAAGGAGATGGAACAGAAGTTCGGCGTGAAGGGCGACTTCGCCTACGCCTACGTCATCGCGCACGAGGTCGGCCATCACGTGCAGGACGAGCTCGGCATCCTCGGCAAGGTCCAGGGCCGGCAGCAGGCCGCGTCCAACAAGACCGAG
>NZ_PXWD01000273.1:0-392 GCF_003011945.1 Halomonas sp. ND22Bw
TCCCACCACGTCGGCGGTCGCCAAGACCACTGCCGGTTCGTACACGTCCACCATCACCGAGATCATTCGCCATTCGGATTCCACGGTGGGTTTCACCGTCGCAGTCGACAACCGCGCAGATCTGGTCTTCCTCCCCGGTCAGTACGTGAACATCCTCGTTCCCGGAACCGAAGCGACGCGGTCGTACTCGTTCAGCTCCGGCCCTGAGGTCGCGTCGGCGTCGTTCCTGGTCAAGATCACCCCGGGTGGTCTGATGTCCGAGTATCTCAGTCAGCGTGCGCAGGTAGGCGACACTCTCGAATTGACCGGACCGATGGGTAGCTTCTTCCTCCGGTCAGGTCAACGGAGAGCCCTACTGCTTGCCGGTGGAACCGGCTTGGCCCCGCTGCTCT
>NZ_PXWD01000274.1:0-392 GCF_003011945.1 Halomonas sp. ND22Bw
ACCGGAGCGCGGCGCGAACCGAATTGTCGTTGGTGGATGAAGCGATGGTTACTGCCATGAGATTCCGTCCTGACGAGGTTCTCATACTCTACCCTCCTGTAAGGGTAGAGTATGAACGGAGTTCTCACTACGGCGCGGATTTCTGTCGAATTGTGTTTCCCCGCAATGGATCTCGAATCGCGAGATTGATCGAGAGGGGTAACGCTCGCGGTGGCGGTCAGATGTGACGACCAGTAACCCTTACCAAGTATTTACCTACTGTGTGGTTTTTGTTTATTGAAAAAGGGTCAACTCGGGCGCTGGCTCCGTTACAGTTCGGCGGCAAACGTCAATCAGGTTGTTCCGAGAGGACATCATGTCAAAACGCCTACTGAATGCTGCGCTCCTTACCG
>NZ_PXWD01000027.1:0-2669 GCF_003011945.1 Halomonas sp. ND22Bw
CCGTGTTATATCAGCATCGAAGGCCAGACCCAGGGCAACATCACCGCCGGTGCCTTCACCCCCGAGTCCGTCGGCAACATCTACGTCGAGGGTCACGAGGACGAGATGCTGGTGCAGGAATTCAAGCACATCGTCACCGTGCCGACCGACCCGCAGTCCGGCCAGCCCGCCGGCCAGCGTGCCCACAAGCCGTTCATCTTCACCGTGGCCCTGAACAAGGCCGTGCCGCTGATGTACAACGCCCTAGCTTCCGGCGAGATGCTGCCGAACGTCGAGCTGAAGTGGTACCGCACCTCCGTCGAGGGCAAGCAGGAGCACTTCTTCACCACCTCGCTGACCGACGCCACCATCGTCGACATCAACCTGCGCATGCCCCACGCCCAGGATGCCAACAGCGCCGAGTTCACCCAGCTGATGGACGTGTCCCTGGCCTACCGCAAGATCGACTGGGAACACACCGTCGCCGGCACCTCCGGTTCCGACGACTGGCGCGCCCCGATCGAGGCCTGATCGCCTCGCGCCCCGCGGTGCCCCAGCCAATGCTCGCGCCGGCGGGCACCGTCTTCGTCGCCAGGGCCTCGGCCCTGGCGGCGGCATGTTTCAGCGCTGGTTGTTCCCGTACGTCAGGCGAGCCCTGAGCCATGCCGCCGTCGACTTGTGTCGGCGCCGCACTCGCGTAATCTAGCCCTTTCGCCGGCCCTTCGCGGCCGGTGATCCAAGGAACGGACACGGCCTCCAGGAGGGATGCCATGACCCAGGCCAATGGACTGCAGTTCACCCTGAGCCTCACGGGGGCCGAGGGCGCCGATCTGGCCGTCGTCGACTTCACCCATGAAGAGGCGCTCTCGGCGCCCTTCCACCTGCGGGTGCGCTTCGCCAGCCGCGCCGCCGACCTCTCGCCCGAGGCGCTGCTCGACCGCCCGGCGAGCCTGACCGTATGGCAGGATGGCGTGGCCCAGCGCCGGATCCACGGCATCGTGGCCGAGTTCGGCCGCGGTGACCGCGGTCATCGACGCAGCTTCTACGAGGTGGTGATCCGCCCCTCGCTGTGGCGGCTCTCGCTGCGTCAGAACTCGCGCATCTTCCAGCGCGTCTCGCCGCTCACGATCCTCAACACCCTGTGTGAGGAGCGCGGCCTGACCGACGTGGCCTTCGCGGTGACCCGCGAGCCGGCCGAGCGCGAGTACTGCGTGCAGTACCGCGAGACCGACCTCGAGTTCCTCGAGCGCCTGGCCGCCGAGGAAGGGCTGTTCTATTTCCATGAATTCGAAGATGCCGATCTCGGCGCCCACCGACTGGTGTTCGCCGACGATCCGCAGGTGCTCACCGGCCTCGGCGAGCGCCGCTATCATCACCGTGCCGGCGGCACCCCGCCCCAGCGCCACCTGCGGCGGCTGACCCAGACCGCCCGGGTGCGTCCGGCTCGGGCCCAGCTCAAGGACTATTCGTTCAAGCAGCCGGCCTATGCGCAGCTGCATGACCAACAGGGCCAGCGGCTGGAACAGCACAGCCAGCGGGAGGACTACGAGCACTACGACTACCCTGGCCGCTACAAGGCCGATGCCTCGGGCCGGGCCTTCACCCGCCACCGGCTCGAGCACCTGCGCCACGATGCCCTGACCCTCGACGGCGAGAGCGACCTGCCCGAGCTCGCCCCGGGCGCGCGCTTCACCCTGGCCGACCACGACGTGGCCGAGTTCAACCGCGGCTGGCAGGTCATCAAGGTGGTCCATCAAGGCGAGCAGCCCCAGGCGCTGGGCGAGGACGCCGTGCAGGCCGACGGCATGACGCGGTATCACAACACCCTGAGCCTGACCCCGGACGACACCGCCTGGCGCCCCGCGCCGCGGCCCAAGCCTCGGGTCGACGGCCCCCAGGTGGCCTTCGTGGTTGGCCCCGAGGGCGAGGAGATCCACTGCGACGAGCACGGCCGGGTGCGTTGCCAGTTCCCCTGGGATCGCTACGCGGCGCCGGACGAGACCGCCAGCGCCTGGCTGCGCGTCAGCCAGGGCTGGGCCGGCGGCGGCTACGGCATGATGGCGATTCCGCGCATCGGTCACGAGGTGATCGTCTCCTTCCTGGAAGGTGACCCCGACCAGCCGCTGATCACCGGCCGCACCTACCACGCGGTCAACACGCCGCCGTATTCGCTGCCGGAGCACAAGACGCGCACCGTGCTTCGCACCCAGACCCACCAGGGCGAGGGCTTCAACGAGCTGCGCTTCGAGGACCAGCACGACCAGGAGCAGATCTGGGTGCACGCCCAGAAGGACCTGGAACTGCTGACCGAGAATGACCGCACCGAGGAGATCCGCCGCGACAGCGATCTCGGGATCAAACGCGATCGCATCGCCGAGATCGACCGCGACGACCACCACACCGTGCACGGTGAGCGGCGCGAGAAGAGCGACGGCGCCCAGCACCTGACCGTCGACGGCAGCCTGCACCTCAGCGCCGGCCAGGCCTGGCTCACCGAGAGCGGCCGCGAGCTGCACATCAAGGCCGGCCAGAAGGCGGTGCTGGAAGCCGGCAGCGAGCTGACCCTGGCCGCCGGCGGCAGCTTCCTCAAGATCGACGGCGGCGGCATCACCATCGTCGGCCCCAGCATCAAGGTGAACGCCGGCGGCAGCCCCGGCAGCGGCACCGGGCAGGGCGCCCAGGCGCCGCTG
>NZ_PXWD01000275.1:0-392 GCF_003011945.1 Halomonas sp. ND22Bw
GCGTATGTCCGGCGCACGGCGCAGCAGCGGATGCGCCAGCAGCCCCTTCAGCTCCGACGCGAACGCCAGCGCGCCATCCGCCAGCTTCAGCGACCCCAACACCTCCAGATGCCGCGCGATCTCCGCCGGGTGGCGGATCAATCCGGCGAGCACCGCCTTGGCGAGCACGCGATCGATGCCGCCGGCGGCGCCGACGCGCTTGGCATCCTCGGTCACCGGCGGAAGCGGGGGCGTCCACTTACGCCCCGGTCCGCGCTGCCCGCCCTGCCGCGCTCCGATCGGATAGAACGGCTGACGCTGCTGGAACGTGTGGCGCCCGCGCGCGAAATGGTCGTCGAAACGCTGGCGAAACTCCGCCTGATATTCGGACTTCACGGTCGGGTCGCCGATCG
>NZ_PXWD01000276.1:0-392 GCF_003011945.1 Halomonas sp. ND22Bw
CCAGCGGCAAGCCCCTGATGGGCATCTGCCTGGGCCACCAGATGCTGGCCATCGCGCTGGGCGCCAAGACGGTGAAGATGGAACAGGGCCACCACGGCGCCAACCATCCGGTCAAGGACCTGACCACCGGCAAGGTCGAGATCGTGTCGATGAACCACGGCTTCACCGTCGATCGCGACAGCCTGCCCGCCGCCGTGACCGAAACCCACGTCAGCCTGTTCGACGGCACCAACTGCGGCATCGCGGTCAAGGACAAGCCGATCTTCAGCGTCCAGCACCACCCCGAGGCCTCGCCGGGCCCGCGCGACAGCCACTACCTGTTCGAGCGCTTCGTCGCCCTGATGAAGGCCGGCAAGCCCGAGACCCTGGTCACCCGCGCCGACTGATCCCGC
>NZ_PXWD01000277.1:0-391 GCF_003011945.1 Halomonas sp. ND22Bw
CGGCTCGGATGGATACGCGAATGGCCGGAAGCCCCATCGGCCGCCAACCTGAAGGGGATCGTCGAACGGCTCGACACTGTGCGCGGCATTGGGATCGCAGCCGACCGGGCGCGACGCATCCATGCCGCCCGCTATGCCGTCATCGCACGAACCGCCGGCATCGTCACCGCCCAGCATCTGCGGCGTCTCGAACGTCCGCGCCGGCTCGCCATGCTCGTCGCTTCCATGATCGAGATGGAAGCGGCGTTGACCGACGCCGCGCTGGTCATGGTGGAGAAGATGGTGGGCGCGCTGTTCCGCCGTGCCGACCGCTCCCGGTCCGATCGGTTGCTCGGCCAGGCACGGATGCTGAAGGACACCGCGCGTTTCCATGCCCGGCTCGGTCGCCTGC
>NZ_PXWD01000278.1:0-391 GCF_003011945.1 Halomonas sp. ND22Bw
AGGTCGATGACGACCGGGCCGGGGCGGCCATTGGCGGCGACGTAGAAGGCCTCATGCAGGATGCGTGGCAGATCGTCGATCGATTTGACGAGGTAGTTGTGCTTCGTGCAGTGGCGCGTGATGCCGACCGTGTCGCATTCCTGGAAGGCGTCCGTGCCGATCAGGTGCGTCGGGACCTGGCCGGTGATGCAGACCAGCGGGATCGAATCGAGCAGCGCGTCGGTGAGCCCCGTGATGATGTTGGTGGCGCCGGGCCCCGAGGTGACGAGGACGCAGCCGACCTTGCCGGACGAGCGGGCATAGCCTTCCGCCGCGTGGACGGCGCCCTGCTCGTGGCGCACGAGGATGTGCTTCAGGGTCTCCTGGTGGAAGAGCGCGTCGTAGATCGGCA
>NZ_PXWD01000279.1:0-390 GCF_003011945.1 Halomonas sp. ND22Bw
GTCGATCACCAGCCCTTCGACCTGGTGGAACATCGGGGTGTGCGTGGCGTCCCAGTCGGACCGGTACACGCGCCCCGGCGCGATGATGCGGATCGGCGCGCCGCCCGCCGAACCGGCACCGGCGTGGCGCCTGGCCACCTCCACCATCGTGCGGATCTGCACCGGAGAGGTATGCGTGCGCAGCACCATCGGCGCGGCATCGTCGGCCGCCCCCTCGGGCTTGGCGATATAGAACGTATCCTGCATCGCGCGCGCCGGATGCGTCTCGGGGATGTTGAGCGCGCCGAAATTGTGCCAGTCGTCCTCGATCTCCGGCCCGGTCGCCACCGCGAAGCCCAGGTCGGCGAAGATCTCCGCCAGTTCGTCCATCACCTGCGCGACCGGATGGAC
>NZ_PXWD01000280.1:0-390 GCF_003011945.1 Halomonas sp. ND22Bw
TTCTTGGGCGTCTTTCCGCCGGCCTGAACGGGGAAGCGCGCCATCCGACGGCTCAGAAGGCGTGGCTGACTTCGACAAACACAGTGCGCGGTTCGCCGGGGAAGGATCCCTGAAGACCAAAGCCGGAGGCCGCATAGGTCTTGTCGAACAGATTGTCGACACGCAGCCGAACCTTGGCGACATCGAGCGTCGTGGTGATCGAGGCGTCGAATACGGTGTAGGGTTTGACGCGTTCGTTGTTGAAGCCGACCCGCTCGGCCACATATTCGCCGCCGAAGGCGAAGGCCGTCCGCAGCTTGGGAACCTGATAGCGGGTCCAGAATCCGGCCTGGTGTCGCGGCGCGTTGACGAAGCGGTCGCCGACCGCATTGGTAATGGACTGGCCTGGCG
>NZ_PXWD01000281.1:0-389 GCF_003011945.1 Halomonas sp. ND22Bw
GTGTATTTGGGGGACTGTCTGGCAGGGGGAGAGCGGTCGTCGCTTTATTGGGGGCATTCATGTTCCGTCCCCGCAGAGGTGGCTAGCAGCACTTCTAGCTCGCCGGAAGTCGTCACGGGCCCACATCTGAGCCGCCGTGTGTCGCCTCCGCGAGTCTGCCCCATACCGAGTCTCCCTACTTGCGTTTCCAATCCGTCGAACGCTTGGTGCAACCAAGCTTCAACGGATGTTGTCTTCCAACCTACTTAGATCGACGACATTCGCCCGATCGGTATCCTGACCGCGTGCAGCGCCGCTGGTCCATCTACCGGCACTCGATGTGACGATCGGGCACACTGTCCACATGTCTGCCGACAAGTGTCCATATCCAGAAAGTGCGACACAGGCCG
>NZ_PXWD01000282.1:0-388 GCF_003011945.1 Halomonas sp. ND22Bw
CCCCGGGTAGGGAAGGGACTTTGTCAGCATGATTCACATTGTTAAAGAGCGACTGTCAATCGACAGTCACAAACGTGACATTGCTTTCTGCAATGATCGCTTGTGACTGCGGATTCACATAAAACCGACTGCAGGAACCTGTGGAGAGTGGTGGAGCCTAGCGGGATCGAACCGCTGACCTCCTGCGTGCAAGGCAGGCGCTCTCCCAGCTGAGCTAAGGCCCCTCTGACAAGGTATTTGGTGGGTCTGGGCAGACTTGAACTGCCGACCTCACCCTTATCAGGGGTGCGCTCTAACCAACTGAGCTACAGACCCAAACAGTCTTTTGCTCTGGCCGATCAGATAATTCATTGTGGACACTTGCCGGGTGGCGGTGACGTCGTCGATT
>NZ_PXWD01000283.1:0-388 GCF_003011945.1 Halomonas sp. ND22Bw
GCGCAACTTTCGAATCACAGATCGAGCGCCAGGTCCAGGCTGAACAGTTTCTGGTGAACTTCTATCGCATAGCGGTCGGTCATCCCGGCGATATAGTCGCACACCGCCCGCGCCCGCTGGGTCCGGTCGTCGGTAAGGGCAGGTACGCTCCATTCCGGCGGCATGACCTCAGGCTCGGCCATGAACAGCTCGAACAACTGCGACAGGACGCGGCGCGCCTGACTGCGGGTGCGGTTGACCCGGTAGTGGCGATACATCCGCTCGAACAGGAACTTGCGCAGGACCGCCAGATCGCCGTGCATGGAGCGCGAGAAGTCGACCATCGTCCGGCTAGCCGTGCGCACATCCTCGGCCGAGGTGATGCGGTCCTCTTCCAGACGGCGCGCGG
>NZ_PXWD01000284.1:0-387 GCF_003011945.1 Halomonas sp. ND22Bw
CAAGAGCCTGCTCGCCCGGGTCGGCGAGCGCCGGACCGATGGCGGCTGGCGCTTCAAGGAGCAGCCCCCGATCCTCACCGGCGTCGATGCCGAGACCCGCGAGGCGGTGATCGGCGGGCTCGAGCACTATGCCGAGACCCTGCCGCGCGAGCGCCGGTTCATGCTGAGCCGCTACCACGTGGTCGACGTGGCCCATCGGGTCGTCGGCGTCGGCAGCGTCGGCACCCGGGCCTACGTCGCGCTCCTGTGCGGAAATTCCGACCAGGACGTCCTCTTCCTGCAGGTCAAGGAGGCGGTGACGCCGGCCCACGCCCCCTACCTCGCCGGCATGCCCGACGCCTATGGCGACCACGAGGGCGAGCGGGTGATCTACGGCCAGCGCCTGCT
>NZ_PXWD01000028.1:0-2442 GCF_003011945.1 Halomonas sp. ND22Bw
GTACGACATGGACGCCGGCGACTACCTCGCCAAACCGGACGACTCCCGGTCGTGGGGCTTCGCTGATGAGGTCTCAAAGGCCACCAGCAAGGCGGGAAGGGCCAAGGGGGTCCATCCCCATCACTTCCTCGTCAGGAAGGCTCAGGGGGACGCACAGCGCTATATCGAGTACGTGAAGGCCATGAAGGGCAAGCGGCAGCTCTATTGGACCAACGGCCTGAAAGCCCGTGTTGGTATCACAGATGTGACAGACGAGGTGCTGGCCGACGAGGACCGGGAAGCCGCCGACCTGCTTGGCCGTCTGTCTCCCGACGACTGGAAGATGATCCGGGGCAACGACGCCCGCGCCGAGCTGCTGGACTGTGCCGAGTCCGGTGGATGGCCAGCCGTTCAAGCGCTCTTGAGCGCCCTGCGCTGATCCCCGCTCCTGTGTGGGGTTTCACCGCGCAGCGGGGGAGCCCCACATAGGGCGTGGGATCGACCAGCCGCACCGACCGCCTGACCACCTTCGCACCCCCTGTCACGGCTAGGGCAGGATTCGCCGCGTGCTGGCGTTTGCCGGTGAATCTTTCGTACGTACGAAAGCGCCCGGCGTGCGCGCTTGGCCGTGAACGGCCAAAGCGCACAGAGGTGCGCGAACCCTTTAACTCGATATATGCGATTAAAGTGGGTAATTCGCTCCGGACAAGGTATGTCTGTGTACGCTCAAGCGCACCCAGACCCTTGCCCAATCGCTGCCGCTCTCGGGGAGGCTGACACCCCCTCATCGCCGATTAGAAATCGGCTCGATGCGGCGTCCGTGGGCGGGTCTTAGCAGGGTGTCGGGGCGCAGCCCTGACCCAGTCACAGAGGTCCCTCTGTGTATCCTGGCTTAGGCCATCCCAGCGTCACCTTTCCGATTCGGAAACGCCTCCTGGTCTCCGTCACCTGCCGCCCGTCACCGCCATTTGGATGGTGGTGAGCGAAGCGAACGCATGCCGAACCAGCAGGGCACCACACCGTGCGGAGGCACACCCGCGCGGGCGCCGCGCGAATCCTGCCATAGCTCCGCCGCCTCATTGCCGAACCGGGGTTCTACCCGATGCCCGTCGACCAGGTTGCACGCCGAAGGCGTCCCGCCCTTGCCATTTCTTCATTGGCGTTCTAGTATCGTCATTCACGAAACTAACTAAGGAGCCACGGCCATGGCTAGGAAACCGGGACGCCCGCGGAACGAGAACAAGAAATCTCGCATTCAGATTGCAATCGAGCCTGAGACCCGAGAGGTCATCGAGCGCCTAGCGGTCGCCATGAATAGCAGCATGGCAGCCGTTGCAGGCTCCATCCTGGACGACAACCGGGAGGAATTGAGGGTGACGGCTGAGGCCATGGAACGGGTGCTGAAGACCCCTACGCAGAAGGCCAAGGCGATGCACCTGATGATGCTCGAGCTTCAGAAGCGCAGCACCGAGGAACAGCTTTCGTTCCTTCAGGACATCTCAGACGAGGCGAACAAGGAAGAATAACGAGCGACGCCCCCGGAACGGCCATTCCGAGGGCGTCTGTGTATCACGTTGGGACACGCGGACACGCCTATGATTCTACCACCTGACCTCCCTTCTGCCAGCGGGCAGGATGAGGCCGCCGAGGCGGCCCCTCTAGGGACTACTGCGAAATCCTCTGACCACCCCGCTGAAAGCCCCGTATCACGGGCCGTGAAGGCCCATCGTGCCCTTCGGTACCAAGCGCACTCGCAAGCCCGCCAGTGGCTCACCGCTCAGGCCAAGGCCGAGCGCCCCGAGAAGTATCCCGGCGACGTGTACCGCACCGCCGATTGCCGGTACGTGAACCATGGTGACGTAGGGGTGAACTACTCCGCGCAGCACCAAGCCGCGCACTATGCCGGTCTGGTCACCTGTGGGTCCGTGTGGGCCTGCCCTGTCTGCGCCTCGCGCATCCAGCAGCGTCGCCGCGGCGAGATCCAGCAAGCCATCGACTGGGCCAAGGCCCAGGGCTACACCTTCGCCCTGGTCACGTTCACGTTCCCCCATCAGGCGTGGCAACGCCTGCGCGACCTTCTCGATCGACAGGCCGAGGCGTTCCGCCGCCTCCGGTACTCGAAGGGCTATCGCAAGCTCAAGCCGATGGGCCTGATTCGCTCTCTGGAGGTCACACACGGCGATAACGGCTGGCACCCCCACACCCATGAACTCTGGATCATGGACAGCCGGGAGACGCGCCTACAACCCGACCTGAGCCAGCTTTGGCTGGCCGCCTGCCGCAAGGCCGGTCTTGTCGATGCCCCCGAGGGGTCGCACCTGTGGGGAGCCTTCATGGCCCATGGTGTCGATGTGAAGTACGACATGGACGCCGGCGACTACCTCGCCAAACAGGACGACTCCCGGTCGGGGGGCTTCGCTGATGAGGTCTCAAAGGCCACCAGCAAGGCGGGAAGGGCCAAGG
>NZ_PXWD01000285.1:0-387 GCF_003011945.1 Halomonas sp. ND22Bw
TGGAGGGGCGGATCGACAACCGTTCCTATGAAGACCAGGGCATTGCGCTGGAGCCGCAGCACAAGATCGGCCCGGCCGGAATGCGCCGGCTCGATCGCGGCGAGGATGCCGAGCGCGCCGACGATCACGTGCGGATCGCGCGCGAGAACGGCGAGAAGATTATCGCCAAGCCGGAAATCGCGTTGGATGCGATCACGCGGCAACAGGCGACGTTCACCACCCGCGACCTGGCCGTGTTCGCGTTCCGGCACAGCGACGGCAAGGAGCAGTTCGACCAGGTGATGGCGGCGGTGCGGGCCAGCCCCGTCAGGGTGCGCGAGGCGGACACGAAGACGACGCTGCCGGTGACGAAGGTCGCCGCACCGAAGCCCGAGGCGCAGTCGCGGC
>NZ_PXWD01000286.1:0-386 GCF_003011945.1 Halomonas sp. ND22Bw
CGCCATTCGCGTCCTCGCAATGGACGGCGTCGAGAAGGCCAAGTCCGGCCACCCCGGCATGCCGATGGGCATGGCCGACGTCGCCACGGTGCTGTTTTCCAAGTTCCTGAAGTTCGACGCCTCGCGCCCCGACTGGGCCGACCGCGACCGCTTCATCCTGTCGGCGGGCCACGGCTCGATGCTGATCTACGCCCTGCTGCACCTGACCGGCTACAAGGCCGCAACCAAGCAGGAACTGTCCAACTTCCGCCAGTGGGGCTCCAAGACCGCCGGCCACCCTGAGTACGGCCATATGCCGGGCGTCGAGGTCACGACCGGCCCGCTGGGTCAGGGTCTGGCGACCTCGATTGGTTTCGCCATGGCCGAGCGCCATCTGGCCGCAAAAT
>NZ_PXWD01000287.1:0-385 GCF_003011945.1 Halomonas sp. ND22Bw
CGAATATTCGGTGGCGCGCGTCTCGAAGAAATTGGCATGCTCGACGCCATTGAGCAGCGGGGTCAGCCACGGGATCGGATGCTCGTCGATCATATAGATCGGCTTCAGCCCCAATTGCCCCAGCCGCCAGTCGGCGATGTAGCGGATATACTTCTTGATATCCTTGGCGGTCATGCCGTTGACCGGCCCCATCTCGAACGCCAGGTCGATGAACGCATCCTCCAGCCGGATCGTCGTCTGGCACTGGTCGGCGATATCGTCCTTCACCGCCTTGGTCAGGCAGTTGCGCTCCTTCACGAAGGCGTGGAACAGCCGGATGATCCCCTCGCAATGCAGGCTTTCGTCGCGGACCGACCAGGACACGATCTGCCCCATGCCCTTCATC
>NZ_PXWD01000288.1:0-385 GCF_003011945.1 Halomonas sp. ND22Bw
ATCGCCGGTGGGCCAAGTGACGAGGAGATCGCCCATGCACGCCAAGGCTGACCAGCGCATACGCGTGACCCTGACCCTCAATGGCCGCGAGCGCAGTGGCTACGCCGAGCCCCGTACCCAGCTGTGTGACTTCCTGCGCCACGAACTGGGCGCCACCGGCACGCACGTGGGGTGCGAGCACGGCGTGTGCGGGGCCTGCACGATGCGCGTCGACGGTCGCGCCAGCCGCAGCTGCCTGATGCTCGCGGTACAGGCCGAGGGTCGGCGGCTCGACACCGTCGAGTCGCTGGCAGGAGAGGAGGGCCTTTCCGATCTGCAACAGGCGTTCCGGCGTCATCACGCCCTGCAGTGCGGCTTCTGCACCGCAGGCATTCTGATGTCCTGC
>NZ_PXWD01000289.1:0-385 GCF_003011945.1 Halomonas sp. ND22Bw
CGGCGGGGACCAGTCGATTGTCGTTCATGAACGCCTCTCCATTCGGGTCATATCAGGCCGCGCGCCCGTTGTCCGCCACCCAGTCCAGCGCCAGCAGGCGGCAGGCCGACGCCAGGGGACGTCGCCCGCGCCCGGCGTCGATCTCGGCCAAGAGTTGGGCCTTGCTGAGGCTGCGCTTCGCCGCGATCCGGTCCAGCACGGCCCAGAACTCAGGCTCCAGCGCCACCGATGTCGCATGGCCCGCCAGGGCGACGGAGCGTTTCGACAGGCCGCTCAACGCGCGGACTTCAGCACGATCTCGGCCGACGCCGGCGCGCCATGGGTCAGGACGGCGTGGCGCGTATCGGTCGTGAAGACCAGGGCGCCGGCGGCATCGCGGATTTCG
>NZ_PXWD01000290.1:0-385 GCF_003011945.1 Halomonas sp. ND22Bw
TGTTGAACAATGTCGATGCGGTCGAGGGCCTGTCCATCGATGGCCGCCCGCAACTGGTGCTGGGCGCCAGCGCCCGCACGCCGGGACGGACGGGCATTTCGCTCTATGTCTTCGACCCGGCCGGGACGGGTCAGAACGCGGTGCGCTATTGGGGACATGTCGCGACCGACGGGGTCGAGCCTTACGGCTTTTGCTTCGCCCGTCGCGGGCAAGAGGTTCACGCCATCCTGGTCGGGCACGAGGGCGAACTGCGCCAGTTCATCCTGGGCGCCGACGCCGCCGGCCGCCCGACCGCCCGCCTGGTCCGCACGGCCGAGATCGGCTCCATCTCGGAAGGCTGCGCCGCCGACGAGGAGAGCGACGCCCTCTATATCAACGAGGAAAA
>NZ_PXWD01000291.1:0-384 GCF_003011945.1 Halomonas sp. ND22Bw
CTGTTCGTCGTGCCCAAGTTCCTGGTCAACGAAGACGGCTCGCTGGGCGAGCGCAACACGCTGGAATGCGCCGGGCTCGAGCACAAGATGGGCATTCACGGCAACGCCACGGCGGTCATGCAATATGACGGCGCCAAGGGCTGGCTGATCGGCGAAGAAGGCCGCGGCATGAACAATATGTTCGTGGTGATGAACGAGGCCCGCCTCGGCACCGGCCTGCAGGGTCTGGCCATCGGCACCGCCGCCTATCAGGCCGCCGGCGAGTTCGCCAAGGACCGTCTGCAGGGCCGTTCGCTGACCGGACCGAAGAACCCGGACGGCCCGGCAGACCCGATCATGGTCCACCCCGACGTGCGCCGCATGCTGCTGGAATCCAAGGCCTTC
>NZ_PXWD01000292.1:0-384 GCF_003011945.1 Halomonas sp. ND22Bw
GTCTGCCCTCGGCCAGCCAGACGGTCGTCACCACGCCGGGCGAAGACGCCAATGTGGCCATCGTCCTGGGGTCCGCCTCGGCGACCGACGTGGCGGACGTGATTGTGACCGGCGTCATCACCGACGGCGTGGCCCGTTCGCTGAACCAGCAGAAGAACGCCGAGGGCACGGTCAACGTCCTGTCGGCCGACGCCATCGGCCGCTATCCCGACCCGAACGTGGCCGAATCGCTGCAGCGCGTTCAGGGCATCGCCATCCAGCGCGACCAGGGCGAAGGCCGCTACATCAATGTGCGAGGCGCGCCGTCGTCCTTCACCGCCGTGTCGGTGGACGGGGTGGCCATTCCGGCGGTCTCGCCCTCGACCCGCGCGGTCGATCTGGACA
>NZ_PXWD01000293.1:0-383 GCF_003011945.1 Halomonas sp. ND22Bw
CCTGCTTGATGCTCTTCGTGTTCATCACCGGGGGCAGATAGGGCAGCCGATCGTTCAGGTTCGCCCGCATGAGGGCGTGGTTGTTATTCGCCGTCGGCGACTGGCCTGCCGACATCCGCGGCGACTTGATCCAGCCACTGGCCCAATCGACTTCCATGCTGCCCTTCTTGTTGTCCCTATTCTTGGAGATCGGATTGGGGCAGTAAACGCCGACCGTGCTGGTCATCCCACCGAAGCGGACATATTTCAGCAGCGCGTTGGTGACGGCGTTCTCGACGATCTGGTCGGACTCCGCCCCGAACCCGCGACAGTCGAGGCCCACATAGTCGATGACGCGATCGGCCTCGCGCTTGCCGGTGATCCGTTCCAGATGATCCTCGATC
>NZ_PXWD01000029.1:0-2357 GCF_003011945.1 Halomonas sp. ND22Bw
GTGGCGGGATCGACGGCCTGGATCGCCTTGCCGTCGCTGAGCACGGCCTGCTGGCCGATCAGTTGCTTGCCTTCCAGTGTCATGGAACCTCCTGGGGTCACAGGGAATGAACGGGGGTGTCGGCGGCGACGTCCTCGAACGCCAGCGGGTTGCGCAGCGTGCGGCCGAAGGCCGGCAGATCGATCTCGAAGCGGTCGCCGTCGCGGGTCTGGACGCCGTCGGCGAAGCTCAGCGTCGCGGTGCCGAAGAAGTGCACGTGGACGTCGCCGGGGCGCCGGAAGCCCGGGTACTTGAAGTGGTGATGCTCGAGGTTGGCGACGGTGTGGGCCATGTTGGCCTCGCCGGTGAGGAAGGGCTTCTCCCACAGGGTCTCGCCGTCGCGCACGATGCGGCTGGTGCCCTCGAGGTGGTCGGGCAGCTCGCCGATCAAGAGCTCCGGGCCGAAGCTGCAGTGGCGCAGCTTGGAATGGGCCAGCCACAGGTAGTTGAAGCGCTCGGTGACGTGGTCGGAGAACTCGTTGCCGATGGCGTAGCCGACGCGCCAGGGCTGGCCATCGTCGCCGATCACGTAGAGCCCGGCGAGTTCCGGCTCCTCGCCGGCGTCCTCGGCGAAGGCCGGCACCGGCATCGGCGCCTCGGGGGCCACCACGCAGTCGCCGTCGCCCTTGTAGAACCACTCCGGCTGGGCGCCGGTCTCGCCGGCGGCGGGCTTGCCGCCCTCCACGCCGAGCTTGAACATGCGCATGGAGTCGGTCAGCTCGGACTCGTCGGCCTGGGTCTTGGCGTGCATGGAGGCGCGGGTGTCGGCGCTGCCCAGGTGGGTCAGGCCGGTGCCGGTGACCAGGCAATGGGCCGGGTCGTCATGGGTCAGCGGCGGCAGCAGGCGGCGCTCGTCGATCAGCTGGCCGTAGTCGAGGCGCGTCTCGGTCAGCGCCGCCTCGACGACCTCGGCCAGCGGGCGGCCGGCGGCGATGGCGCGCCGGGCCAGGGTGTAGGTGTCGGCCTCGGTCAGGCGGACCCTGTTGTCGTCTTCGACCAGGGCGGCGCGGGCGGCGCCGTCATGAAGGCACTGGATGATGCGCATGGCGTGTGTCCTCGGCTGTCGGGTCGGGGCGGCGAAGCACCGAAGTGGCCCCATCATAGCCCCGGCTCCCGGTGTATGTGCAACATATAATTTTATATGTTGATTCTATTGTGTCGTGATGATGGTGGCTGGCCGTTTCTCACCGGGCCGGCGGCAGGGTGTCCTCGCCGGCGCGGCCGAAGTCCGGGAAGCCTTGCTCGTCCCAGCGGATCGGCTTGACGTAGGTATGGCGGTTGGGGTCCCACAGGGGATCGCCCTGGATGTCGGTGTAGGTCCGGGCGTGATAGACGAGCAGGTCGTTGCCGTCCTCGTCGACCGTGAAGCCGTTGTGGCCGGGGCCGAAGATCTCGTGGGCCGGATCGCTGACCAGGATCGGCGTCGGTGACTTCGACCAGCTCGCGGCGTCCAGCGGGTCGCTGTCGGCATCGGCCCACAGGAGCCCCACGCAGTAGTTCTCGTCGGTGGCGCTGGCCGAGTAGGTCAGCAGCAGCCGGCCGTGGCGCTGCAGCACCGCCGGGCCCTCGTTGACCAGGAAGCCGCGTGTCTCCCAGTCGTATTCCGGCACGCTCAGCCTGGTCGGCATCCCGGCCAGACGGGTCGGGCCCGCCAGCTCGGCGATGTAGAGGTTCGAGTTGCCGGGAATGGCCGGGTCCTTCTGGGCCCAGACGTAGTAGTCGCGCCCGCGTAGCTGGAAGGTCGTGGCGTCCAGGCAGAAGCTGTCCAGTGGCGTCTCCATCTGCACAGGCTCGCTCCAGTCGCCGGCCAGCGGATCGTCCGCCGCGCAGGTGATGGCGTACATCCGGTGCTGGAAGAGGCCGTCGACGATCTCGCGGGACGGCGCGGCGGCGAAGTAGATCACCCACACGCCGTCGACGCGATGCAGCTCGGGGGCCCAGATCAGCGCGCACAGCGGCCCCGTGTCGGGCTTGCGCCATACCGTGGTGGCCGGCGCCTTGGCCAGACCGGCGATGTCGTCGGCGCGACGAATCTCCAGGCGGTCGTAGTCGGGCACCGAGGCGATGAAGTAGTAGTGGCCGGCGTGCGCGAGGATCCAGGGATCGGCGCGCTGCTCGACGAGGGGCTCGGGCGTCAGTGTCATGGAAGGCTCCTTGGCATGGGCGGACGAGCGGTTGGCGGTCATCACCGGGCCTGTCCGGTGGGGCAGGGCGACGGGTCTCGCCGCCCTGCCGGCGTCGTTACACCAGCCACATGGCGAGGTTCGGCCAGAACAGCAGCGCGAACAGCACGCACAGCTGCAGGGCGATGAAGGGCA